>NZ_JBEXVQ010000032.1:0-123434 GCF_040629405.1 Lentzea sp. NPDC005914
CCCCACCGCCTACGAAGCCACCCGATACCAACCAGTCGATCAGGTAGCGTGACAACACCTCATCGACCCTGTCCGTCAAAACGGGGCAACCCCAGGCGGGCTCGGGTCTGCGGCCTGGTGGGTGGGGTTAGTGGGCGAGTTTGGGCCTTGAGCGGTTGGCTAGCAGGGTTACGCCGGCGCCGGCCAGGCCCACTTGGAGGGCCAGTTCGATCCAGTCGATGCCCGGGGTGTCGGCCACGCCCAGGACGGTGGCCGCTGCGGTGCCCAGCAGGGCGGCGACTATGCCCACCAGGATTGTCGCCAGTAGCGAGACGTGCTGCCTGCCTGGGACCACCAGGCGGCCCAGGCCGCCGATGATGGCGCCGAAGAGCAGTGCGGTGAACAGGCCGCCGATTTCCACTGTGTTACCCCCTGAGACTCTGGTGCTTGCTACTCCAGGGTCCGCTGGTGGGGGCTTCGGCGAATCAGGTCTTTCCCTGAGTGGTCCCTGACTTTCCCCCTAGCAGGGCGGCGGCCACCTCCGAGAGTTCGCGGCCGGGGATGTCCGGGTCGCAGCCGACCCTGGGCAGGCGGGCGCGGATCGCGGTGGGGGAGCGTTGCATGTCGTCGGCCAGGGTCCTGATGCGTTTGGCCGCGTTGTCGTCGGACTCGGCCAGCCAGGCGGTGCGGAGGTCGGCGTCGAGGGACTCGGTCCAGGGCTGGTTGGCGTTGGCGTGGCGGTTCGGGCGGCTGCGCAGGCGGGTGTGCGCGCCCAGGACGCGCGAGAGGAGCTTGCCGATCGTGGCGCCGCCTTCGACGGGGAGCCGAAGGCGGCCGTCCGCGATCACCTCTCCCGAGTCGAGCGACCCCAGCAGGTCCAGCGTCAGGGACTCTTCCGAGTCCGTGGTCGCGCTCAGCCGGTAGGTGACCTCGCCGAGCTTGATCTCGTTGTTGTACGTGCTTGTCATGGGGTCGACGTTAGGGAGGGGGTCTGACGGTTTTTGCCGGGAGATGCCCTTCAGACGCGGTTGTGAAGGAGGAGTTCACTCGAAGGGGTGGGGGTCAGGTTCGTGGCCTTCGAGGAGAACACCACGGAGCGGCCGTCGGCGCTGATCGTGGGAGCCAGCGAGAAGTTGTTGCCCTGCCTGCCGAATCGCTCGCTCAGGCGCGTGATCGAACCCGAGCGCATGTCCTTGAGGAACACGTCGTCCACGTTGTTGGTGTCACGCCGCACCAGATTCGAGGCCAGCGACGAGAACGTGACGAACCGGCCGTCCGCGCTCACCGACGGCTGATACGGCTGTGCGTCGGACACGGTCCCGTCAGCACGCGTGTTCACGCGCGTGATCGAACCGGAGCGCCTGTCCTTCATGAAGATGTCCGGCGTGTCCTCGGTGTCACCGGGCACGAGATTGTCACCCCACGCCACGAACAACACGCGCGAACCATCAGGCGTGATAGCGGGCATCAGCGTGTAAGAAGAAGTCTGCGCACCGGACGCGGACACGTTGACCCGTTCCACCGCACCGGAAACGACGTCCTTCACGAACATGTCCACGCTGCCGTTCGTGTCTCCCGGCACCAGATTCGTTGCGGCGGAAGGAAAAACGACGAACCGGCCGTCAGCGCTCATCGCCAGCCCGTGGTGCACCAGCTTGTCGCCCTGCACCCCGGCGGCCGAAGTGCTGATCCGGGAAACGACCCCCGTCACGCGGTCGGTCAGGAACACGTCCGCAACGCCGTTGGTGTCACCCTCCACCAACGTCGACGCCTCGGACCGGAACGCCACATAACGTCCGTCGGCACTGATGGCCGGACTGCCGAACGCCGGACCGTTGCCGCCACTCACGCGCTCGACACGCCCACTACGCATGTCGGTGACGAACACGTCGTCCGCGCCGTTGGTGTCACCGGCAACGAGATTGGCAGCCGACGACACGAACGCCACGAACCGCCCGTCAGCGCTCAACGCCGGTGGGTCGAACGAAGGCCCGTCACCACCACGCGACGCCGACCGCACGACACCGGTCCGCAGGTCCTTCACGAACATGTCGGAGACACCGTTGCGGTCGCCGAACACGAGGTTCGACGCTAGCGAGGGGAACGCGACATAGCGCCCATCAGCGCTGATGACCGGCGTAGTGGAGTCGCCGTTGCCCCGCGTCAGCGGTCTGAGCAGCGAGAACGAGGCAGAAGCAGACGAGGAGAAGGCCACCGCGAGCACCGCGGCAACAGCAAGAGACTTCCCGAACAAAGACGTGCACCACCCAAGGTCGCGGGGCGGCGCCGTCAGCTTAGCCCGAAGTCACGGTCTTTCGACCGGTACCGATGTCGGCGGTGTCGGCGGCCGCGCGTCCGGCACCCCACCCGGCCGCCGACCGCACCGTCACGCGCGAGGTCCGCGTCCGCGTGAACATCTCCTCGAACAACGTGTCCACGGCCTTCTTCCGGTCGGCCAGCACGGGCAGCAAACGCTCGTCCGCGAGAGCCGGGGCGTCCGAGACGTCCGGCACGGCGGCCAGCCGCTCGCCGATCCGGGAAGCGAACGCCACCAGGAACGCCTTCCGGAACGGCCGCGACCGCGCCTCGCTGCCCTTGCCCGCACCGCCGCCGACCGCCACCATCGCCCGCGTCGCCTGCACCAGCAGCGACGTCGACAGCAGCTCCACGCTCTCCAGGTCCACCTCGTCGCCCACCAGAGCGACGAACCCGAACCCGTCGTACGCGACCGCGCGCGACCGGAAAGCGTCGGACACCACGTGCACGAGCTGCGACTTCTCCTTGAAGTAGCTCTTGTCCAGCCACATCCGCCGCGACGTCGCCTGCGCCGGCAGGTCCGCGTCCAGCATCGCCCGTTCCAGCGCGTGCCGGTTCATCAGCTCCTGCGCCTTGCCCGACAACGCCTCGGCTTCCTCCGGGAACGACGTCGACTCGGCTTTCGCGAGCAGCGCGCGCACCCGGTTGAGCACCTTCGGGTCCAGGCCCGCGCGCACGGCCGACATCAACCTGTCGCCCGGCAACGGCAGGATGTGCGGCAACGACGGCAACCGCCGGAGGAAGTCCAACAGCCGTGCAGCCGTACGAGACGCGTAGGACGGCGTCTCGATGTGGCGCGTGGCCCACGCCTCCAACAACGGGCCTTCCCACCACACAGAGGCGCCGATTTCGTCCAGTTGCCGCCGCCAACGCGGGTGCACGGTCGCCTCGACATGAGGTGAACAGGACAAAGCGATCACGTCCACCACGAGAGAGGTGGCCGACTCGTCGAGCGAACGCGACACGATCTCGCGAACGTCGTAGGGCAGCCAGCCCCGTTGCCACGCGGCGTCGACCGCTTGAACCAGTTCCACACAGGGCAGTATGAGACGTCCGCCATGTGCCAAGGTCGGGGACCACCTGGTAGACACGGGATGTGATCGAGCTCCAGTTCCGCGGCCGGACCGTCGTCCGCGACCGCGCACTGGTGATGGCGATCATCAACCGCACCCCGGACTCGTTCTACGACCGGGGCGCCACCTACTCCGAGGACGTCGCCATGGAGGCCGTCCACCGCGTCGTGGACGAAGGCGCGGACATCGTCGACATCGGCGGTGTGAAGGCGGGCCCTGGCGACCTCGTCGACCCTCAAGAAGAAGTGCGCCGCGTCGTGCCGTTCATCGCCCGTGTGCGCGAGGCCTACCCCGATCTGATCATCAGCAGCGACACCTGGCGCGCGGACGTCGGCAGGCTCGCCTGCGAGGCCGGCGCGGACCTGCTCAACGACACGTGGGCGGGCGCGGACCCGCAGTTGGCCGAGGTCGCCGCGGAGTACGGCGCCGGCTACGTCTGTTCGCACACGGGCGGTGTGAAGCCGCGTACGCGTCCGCATAGGGTTAGTTATCCGAATCTCATCAAGGACGTCATCGCGGAGACGACCGCGCACGCCGAGAAGGTGGTCTCTCTCGGTGTGCCGCGCAAGAGCGTGCTGATCGACCCCACACACGACTTCGGCAAGAACACGTGGCACAGCCTGGCGCTGGTGCGGCACACGGACGAGCTGGTGGCGACCGGGTGGCCGGTGCTGATGGCTCTGTCCAACAAGGACTTCGTCGGGGAGACCCTCGGCGTAGAACTGCATGAGCGCGTCGAGGGCACCCTCGTCGCGACAGCGATCGCGGCGGTGGCGGGCGCCGCGGTGTTCCGCGCGCACGAAGTGGCGCGCACCAGACGAGTACTCGAGTCCGTCGCTCGACTGTGAGCTGGAGGTATCAGGTGGACGACGTCTTCGCCCGGTTTTCGGAGGGCCGGTGGGACGACTTCCTCGACGAACTCGACAAGATCCGCGTGAGCGTGGTCGATCCCGCGGAACGGCAGCAGATGAAGGTCACCGCACGGCGCGACGCGCGTGAGGCGGGCTCTCAGCCGTTGCTCGTGCGGATGGCCATCGCGGACCACTACCTGAACCTGCTCGCCATCGGCGTGTGGGCGGGCGACGAGAGCTGGCGCGCGGATCTGCGCGACCTGGTGACCACTCTCGTGCCCGGCGACGACGAGTCGCATGACGACGCTCTGGTGAGCTCCGTCATCGCCGTGGTGCTCGCACAGCTGCTGCAGGACGCACGGCTGCGCGGCGGTTCTGAGGCCGACGTCATCGCACGGTCGGCGTGGGCGAAGGCCCAGGAGTGGGCGGCCTACGCGGAAGACCGTCACGTGGAACGCCTCCTGCACGCCTCCACGGAGGCCGGTGCGCGCGTTGTGACGGCCTCGGAGGTGCAGGAGGTCATCGAGCTCGCCACGGCCGCGGCGGACGACCAGCACGCCGAGACGATCGCCGCGCTGGAGACCGAGGGCTTCACCGCGGAGATCATGAACGGCGTCTGGGTGGTGGAAGGGGACTTCCGCAACGCCGTACGGGCGGCCGCGCGCGCGATCACCCTCACGGGCTACGGGTGCGTCCTCGCGCGCAACATCCGTCAATCCGCGGTGATGTTGTGGCACGAGAACACGCTCGCGATGGCGGACTCGAAGGTGCCGCGCTGGAGGGTCTACCCGATCCTCGCGCCCGTTACCCCGCAATCCAAGTTTTCCGGCGGTGAAGGCCTGCCGTTCACCCGCGACACCCACCCGCTGGCACCCGCTCCAGAAGTCGTCCGCCGGTTGGCGGACGCCGTTGGTGTCAACCTGTCTCATCTGCTGGCTGCATTGCGGTGAAAGGGTGATCTTTGACTTTCCGCAACCTTCACTCGTTATCTTGGTGGCATGCCCAGATTTGCCGAGTTCGATGTGGAAGGCCTGCGGAAATCCAGCGCCGTCGCGGACTTTCCCTGGTCAGAGACGTGGGTCACGCTGATCCGCGTTGATGCCAAGGGAGTTGTCCGGCAAGCCAAGTCGTTGACCGAGAAAGCATCTTTGTTGACTGTCGCGTCAGACAAGGACCTCGTCATCGCCTCCTGCCCGGAGATTTACGCCGTCGACGACCTGTCGGCTGCCCGAGCGGCCGTCAGGGCTTCGGTCGCACGCGAAATGACGCCAAGCCTCGGATGAATGACTCCCGCCACTCGGGCTCAGCGGCGAGCACGAGTTCCGGGAAACGCCGAAGAAGCGTTCCGAACGCGATCTCGCCCTCGATGCGAGCCAGCCGCGCTCCCACGCAGAAGTGGATGCCGTGCCCGAACGCGACGTGTGGGTCTCGACCCAGCTGCAACGCGTCAGGATTCGGGTACCGGGACGGATCCCGGTTCGCTGCCCCCAGTGAGACGGTGACGTGCGCCGACCGCGGAATCGTTACACCTCCGATCACCACGTCGGACGTCGCGATTCGACCCACCCCCATGGCCAGCGGGCCGTCGTAGCGCAGGAGCTCGTCGACGGCGTCCGGGATCAGGAGCGGGTCGTCGATCAGCCTCCTCTTCATGGCGGGATCACGCAGCAGGGCCAGCAGACCGTTGCCGATGAGCTGCACGGTCGTCTCGTGGCCCGCTGTGATGAGCAACACGAGGGTCTGCACGAGGTTCGGTTCGTCGCGGAGCTCGGTGATGACGTCGTCACCGGGCTCCTTGGTGTCCAGGAGGCGCTGCACGAACACCGCGAACCTGCCGTAGGCGCCGGCCATGGTCTCCGGGACGAGCAGTTCCGAGGTGAGTGTGCGGAGCTCGTCTCTTTCCCCTTCGGGCACACCGAGCAGTTCACAGATGACCGTGATCGGCAGCGGGTACGCGAACGAGGCGATCACGTCGACCTCGTCCTCGGTCTCCCAGGCGTCGAGCAGCTTCTCGGTGATCTGCGCGATTCGCGGCCGTAGCGCCTCCATCCGCCGTGTCGTGAACGCTCTGGCGATCGGCTTGCGCAGGTGTGTGTGCTCCGGCGGGTCGGTGTGGTTGAGCATGCCGCCCGGGATGATCGCGCTGCTGAGGCCGGGGTGGCTGAGCGCCTGCACGACGTCGTCGTAGCGGCTGATCACCCACGACTTCTGCCCGTCCGGTGTCTCGGTCAGAAACGGGCCCTGCTCGCGCCACAGATGGAAGTACGGGGTCGGGTCCGTGAAGAAACTCATGACGTTGATCGTGGTGTTCGCGCTGGTCGAGCGCCTGAGTAGGCGATCACCCATCTTCACCGCGCGAATCACCTAGCCTGACCGCATGGGGTGGCCGTTCGTGGGGAGGGACGCCGAGCTCGCCGCGGTTCGACGGGCGGTGCGCACGGCCGGGTTGATCGTGGCCGGGCCGGCCGGCGTGGGCAAGACGCGGCTGCTGGACGAGGTGACGTGCGAGGTCCGGTTGCGGGCGACGGCGGCGCTGGCGGAAATCCCGCTCGGTGTTCTCGCGCCCTTCTTGCCGTCGGTGGAGCCTTCGCCGTTGGCGATGTTGCACGCTGCACGGGACGTGTTGCGCGGTCGCGTCGTGGTGGTCGATGACGTGCACCTGCTTGATGACGCGTCGGCAGGTTTGTTGCACCTTCTCGTCCAGCACCGCGAGGCCGTGGTGGTGGCGACGCTGCGTTCAGGCGAGCGCGCGCCAGAACCCGTGGTGGCGCTGTGGAAGGACGAGCTGCTGCCGCGCATCGAACTCGCACCGCTCGGGCGCGGTGCGGTGACCGAGGTGCTGGAGATCGTGCTCGGTGGCGCCGTGGACTCGGCTTCGGCTGACCGGTTGTGGACCGCGTCCGCGGGCAACATGTTGCTGCTGCGGGAGATGCACTTCGCGGCACGGTGGGTCTCGCACGGCGATGTCTGGTCGCTGGACGGGCCGGTGCCGCTGTCGCCACGACTGATCGAGCTGATCGAGGCGCATCTCGCCACCGTGCCTGACGACGAACGCCGGGTGCTGGAACTGCTCGCGTTCGGCGAACCGCTGGACCTGGCCGCTTCCGAGGCGTTGGACGGGCTTGTCACCGTGTCTTCCGACGGCCTGCGGCTCGCGCATCCGTTGTATGGCGAGGTGTTGCGCGCGCAGTGCCCGCCTCTGCGCAAGCGCAACCATCAGCGTCATCTGGCTTCGGTGCTGGACGATCCGCTGCGCGTCGCCGTGTTGCGGCTGGACAGCGGTACGGCCGACGACCCGGCAGAGCTGCTGACGGCAGCACGTCTGGCCAGCGCGACCGGTGGAGTTGTTCTGACAGAACGACTTGCACGCGCTGCGTGGGCCGTGGGTGGCGGTGTGGAAGCCGGACGGTTGCTGGCAGAGGTACTGGTGGTCACCGACCGTGCGGAGGACGGAGAAGAGGTCTTCGCCATGATCGCCACTGACGACGACCCGATCGAGACGCGTGCTCTCCGGGCCATGAACCTCGCTTGGGGACTCGGGCGCATCGACGAAGCAGCAGCCATTCTCGACATGGACGCCGCGCGGGCCAACCTGCTCTTCGACGCCGGAAGGTACGACGAGGCCCGCGCGCTGCTCACCGGTGAAGAACCGGAAGAAGCCGCCATCCTCGCGATGGTCGACGTGGTTCAGGGCCGCTATGTCGGGCCGTTTCCGAAGGTTCCGCCGCGTCCGGACCTTCGGCTGGCCAGCGAGACGACGCTGCTGGCCGAGGCGTTCGTCCTCGCCACGCACGGTGATCTGCGAGCGGCTGAACGCCTTGCCGTGCAAGCACATGAGGCCAGGACCGAGTGGGACTCCATGCGCTCCATCTGGGCGGTGTCCAGAGCCACGATCGTGTGTGCGATCGGCAGGCTCGAAGAAGCTCGCAGGTTGCTGCGAGAGGCGCGCCCCGTCCAGCCGTTCGCCCGGTTGTCCGGGCTCGCGTACGTGGAGGCCATGCTGGGCAACGATGCGCGGGAGTTGCTTGTCGCGGCGGAGAAGGCGGCACCGCGGGGCCGACGGCCCTACCGAGTCGGGCTGTGGCTCGCCCGGATCTGGGCGGGCGGCGCATCGCCGTTCGACGCGGTTGCGGAGGTTCGCGCACACGGCGAGTTCGCGCCCGAGGCGTTGTTGCTGCACGAGGCGGTGCGGCTCGGGCACGCGGCTGATGCCTTGGAACGGTTGCAGGAGCTTGCTTCCACGACCACAGGGCTGCTCGTGCCGATTTATGCGGCGCATGCGGATGCGTTGGTGCGCAAGGACTCCGACGCGTTGGTGGCGGTCGCCGCACGGTTCGAGGAGGCGGGGATGATGTTGCACGCGGCGGAAGCTGCTGCCGCGTCGGGCAATCGCGCCTTGTACAGCCGGTTGGTCGGCTTCTGCGAGGGCGCGCGCACTCCCGCGTTGGCTTTGATGACGGCAGCGCCGCTCACCCGCCGCGAGCGGGAGATCGGCGTGCTGGCCGCGCGTGGGCTGACGAACAAGGAGATCGCCGCGTCGTTGGTGATCTCCGTGCGGACCGTCGACAACCACCTGTCCAACGCCTACGCGAAGCTCGGCATCGCGACGCGCGGAGAGCTGGCGTTAGCCCTAATGGATGACAACAGTTAACAGAAGGCACGGGTCCGAACGACACCCCCTGCATGGGCAACGGGTACGCGATCGTCGACGTCGAGACCACCGGGCTCTCACCCGGTCGTCACCACCGGGTGATCGAGGTCGCCGTCGTCCACGTCGACTTCTCCGGCCGCCGGACCGACGAGTGGTGCACGCTGGTCAACCCGCGTCGCGACCTCGGCGCTCAGCACGTGCACGGCATCAGCGCGGACGAGGTTCGTCTCGCACCCGAGTTCGCCGGTATCGCGGGCGAACTGGCCGCCCGGCTGTCCGGCCGGGTGCTGGTTGCGCACAACCTGTCGTTCGACCTGCGGTTCCTCAGCGCCGAGTACGCCCGGCTGGGGTTCGAGCTCGCCGCTTCGGGGCTGTGCACGATGGAGCTCGCGGGACAGTTCCTCGGAGCGTCGTCGCGTTCTCTCACCGCGTGTTGTGAGGCAGCTGACGTGCCGATGTGCGGTGCGCGCTCCGCGTTGAACAGCGCGCGTGCGGCAGCGGGTCTGCTGATGCGCAGCCTTGACCGCGTTGGTGATGTCCCGCCGGTGCGGCTGAACGTGCCGCAGGTCGTGAACGCGTATGCCACGCAACGCCGTCGCGCACACATCCCGAACCGGGACTTCCTGGCCGAACGCGTGGAGGTGCTTCCTCGCGTGGGGACGCGTCGGTACGACGAGTACCTCGACGTCGTGGACCGCGCACTGGCCGATGGGCGTCCCATGGAGGAGGAACTGGCCGACGTGGCGTGCGCATTAGGCCTGGACGCGGCGGAGGTGATGGAGCTTCACCGCGGATATTTCACTCTGGTCGGCGAACTCACGGGAGGACGAGCGTGAACGACGTGACGCGGGTGGCGGAGTTGATCAAGGCGCGCAACCGCATCGACGCCGCGTTGACGGCGTGCATCCGGCGGCCCGTGCAGGTGGGGCACCTCGGCGACTGGATCGCGGCGCAGGTCTTCGGCATCGAACTGGAGCAGCACACCGCCAAGGGCGTCGACGGGCGGTTCGCGGACGGCCGGACCGTCAACATCCGGTGGTACCTCAAGCGCGACAACCTGCTGGACCTGCGCGAGGACGGACCGGACAGCTACCTGGTGCTGACCGGCCCGAAGGTGGCCGCGGACGTGCAGCCGATGGTCGTGGACGCCGTGTACCTGTTCGACACCGCGAGTGTGGTGGCCGAGCTACGGGCGCGTGGCCTGAAGATCGGCGTCGCGTCGAGTGTGCGCGCACATCTGTGGGAGGCCGCGGAGATCTACCCGCGGCACAACCCGGCGTTTCCTCTCGACGACGAGCAGCGGGAACTGCTGGCCTTGTTCAGTCATCAGCCTTGAGGCTGTGGCCGTCCCACGTGAAGCGGACGGTCGTGACGGCGTCGTCGCCGTCGGTTCCGGTGGTGAGCTGGTGGATCGCGATGCCGGTCAGCTCCTGGTAGTCGCACCACTCGTGGTCCGACGTGAGCACCAGGTCGAGGTCGAACGCGACGAGCAGCTCCAGGAGCTGGCCGCGGTTGGTCGCGTCGACACCCACGAAGACCTCGTCCAGCAGGATCAGGCGGGGTGAGTTCGGTGTGGCGTGATAGTGCGCTGCTGCTGCGGCGAACAACGGCAGGTGCAGCACGATGGCCTTCTCACCGCCGGACAACGCGCCGTGCACGCGTTTGGTGACAGGGACCCAGCCGTCCCCGCGGTCCACCTTCACGACGAACTGGTGCCACGTCGTGTAGTCCAGCACCTGGGCGAGTTGTTGTTCCCAGCCCGTTGCGGTGTCGTGTGCGCGTGCTTCCTCGACACGCTCGCGGAAGAACCGGTGCAGCACAGTGCGTTCGGCCTCGTCGAGGTCCGAGCGCAACAGGAGGTCGCGGGCTTCTCGAGTGCCCGGCGGCAGTTGAGGGTCCACCTGCCAGTCGAGCTGCACGCGGATGTTGGACGCGGTTTGGACGCGCTCCAAGCGTTGGTTCATCGTGCCGACGAGCTCGGCCGCGCCCTGGATGCGCTGGGCGATGTGCCTGCGGGTGTCGCCGGTGAGGGTCTGGTCGAAGAGGTCGCGCTCGGCGTCGGTGATGTGTGTGCGCATGCGGTCGCGTTCGGCCTGCAACGCTTCAAGCAACGCGTGAGCACCCATGCGCGCGCCGTCCATCGTCGCGCTGAGGATCGTGGCGTCGTCGTCGGGGTCCAGTGACAGGTCGATGCGGCCCGCCAGTTTTTGCTGGGCCGCGTGAACGGCGAGGCTCAGGCGGGACTCGGCGTCGCGGATCAACCTCGTGTCGACTGGACCATCGGGCACGTCGCCGGCGTCGACGGGCAGGTGGCCCGCGTTGAGGTGGCGGTGACGAGCTTCGGCCGCCTCCTTCACCGCTGCGGCTTCGGTGGCACGTGCGGTGTCCACCTTGCGCTTTTCCTCCAACGTGCCGAGGGTGCGCGCCAGTGCGGTTTGCTTGTCCTGCAACGTCTCGCGCTGCTCGGCCAGTTCGAGGGCCTTGGTGCGCAACGTGATGAGCTGCTGGTCGAGGGCGTGGAACTCGGAACCGGCGGAGCGTTCGACGGTCTCCAGCGTGATGGCCAGGTCGGCGGCCTCCTGCTGACGGGCGGAGGCGGACTCCTCGGCCTCGTCGGCCAGGGCGCTGCTCACCGAGGATCGGGTCATCGCGTCGGCGGCGAGGGCTTCGGCCGCGAGAGCGTCGTGGCGGTCGTCGAGCCAGCGGTGGCCGGCGGTGCCGAACGCGGCGACGGCGTCGAGGTTCACGGAGACGTCGCCGTTGATGAGACGCAGCGTTTCCGCGACCGCGGAGTCCGCGTCGGACACCCGGCGAGCCGCGGCGGCGACGGCGTCTTTCCTCGCCGCACAACGCAGCTGCGCCTTGGTGCGCTGCTCCTCGGCGATCTCCATCGGGTCGGTCGACGGCTGCCTGGCCAGCTCGCCCGCCAGGGTCGCGCGGCGGACGGCGGTCTGCGACAGCGCTGCGTCCACCCCGGCCAGGTCGGTGGCGAGCTGCTCGATCAGGCCGGTGAGCTCGGCGATGCGGCCCGCCCGCGCGCGTTTGCGGGAGTCGGCGCCGATGTAGGTGGGGAAGGGCTTGGTCCAACGGCCGTGCGCGTTCGCGAGGCGCCACGTTCCGTCGGCACCAATAGCAGCCGTGTGGCCCGTGGCCGTCTCGCCGAAGGCAATGCCTTCCAAGAACCGATGAGCACGGTCGTCGTCGGTGACGAGCACTTCGAGCAACGTGAGGCCGGGAGCGGGGGAGGCCAGCAGTGGTTCGGCGAAGCGGTCCCGGTCGGAGAGGCCGAACGAGTTGCCCGGCGTGAGCCACGCGTCCAGGAGCCCTGACGCTTCGAGCGCGGCCTCGACGGCGGCGCACACGTCGGGTGGCGTGCCGGGGCGGAAGTTCACCAGACGCCACAAAGGAGCGCCCACGGCAGACGAGCGGTATTCGCTGTCGCGCGTATACGGCGCGGGCGGCGGCACGTCGACCTGATTGGCGAGCTTCTCGCGGATGGCGTTGTACTGTGCGAGCTGGCCGTTCAACGCCGTGCGCGTCTCGTGCAGACGTGCCTCGATGGCGCTGAACTCCTCGCGAGCGAGGGCGGCGGCCTCGGACACCTCGCCGTGTTCGGAAACGCGCAGCTCAGTGCAGCCGTGAGCCCACGTCTCGAAGTCGGCGCCGAACTTCGCAAACGCTTGCTCGAACGCCTGTTGCGCGGCCGTTTCCGCGTCCGTGGCGAGGTCGAGTTCTTCGCGGGTCTCGTCGAGCCGTTGGCGTGCGGCGTCCCGTGCGTCGACAGCCCTCTCGTGGGCGGCAACGGCACGCAGGACCGCGTTGATCTCGGCGCTGCGTGAGTCCACGGCGGCGCTGAGGAGCTGACGGCCCGTTCGCGCGTCGGCTCCGGCGTCGATCTCCTCGAACACCGACGGCATGCCCGCGCGCTCTGCTGCTTCGCGGGCTTCCAGCGTCGAATGCCGCAGCTCATCAGCGCGTGCGGCGGCATCGGCCTTGGCCTGAGCCGCCTGCTCGTCGTCCGCAACGGCCCGTGCGCGCAGTTTCGCGGCGTGCGAGGCAGCTTCCGCCGCACGGTGGACAGCGGAGGAGTGCTGCTGCCGCAACAGGTCGAGCTGCTTGCCCTCCTGGTACGCGGGCAGATCGGAGATGCCGGAGATCTCGGCGTCGACCGCGCTCGCCTCCCGCCCCAGCGCCGCGAGCTGCTCGAAGGCCTCGTCGGTCAGCGTGACCTGGCGCTGGTAGCGCCGTTCGCTCATCCGTGCGGCGCGCGTGACGTCTTCCAACTGCTCGGACGACGACGACAACGCCCACGACGCCGCACCGAGAACCCGTTGCGCATAAGTGCGTTGAACGTCCGCGAGGCGTTCGGCGGTGGTGATCTCCTCGTCGAGCCTGCGCAGCTCCTCGCGTTGCCGGTCGAGCCGTTCGAAACCCTCGGCGATCTCGGTGAGGTCCGACTGGTCCAGCGGCGGAAGTGCCTTGGACAGCAACGACGACAGCACACTCGGGTCGAGCCGTTCGGACAGCTTCGGCGTGCGCAGCTGCAGCAGCGCGGTGATCAGCGAGTCGTACCGTTGCTCGCTCACGCCGGGGAACAGCGTCGTGCGCACCGTGTGGCGGTAGTCGGCCGGTGAGGCGTGCACAACGCCGTGGTCGCCTATCGCCGCGATGAGGTCCGTCTTGGTCAACGGGCGGCCGGACTCGTTGACTAGTGCGAGATCTCCGACGCGCTGGCTGGTGGTGAAGTACGCGGCGCTGACGTTCGACGTGTTCGTGGTGGCCTGAAGTCTTGCGCCACAGGTGAACCACTCGTCGTCGTGCTGGAACTCCAGCCACACGTAGCCGACGCGGGTGCTGCCCTGGTTGCCCTCGCCCATGAGGTTCCAGTGCATGGTCCGGTCCGCGCTGCCGAACGTCGACAGGCGGTGCGGGCGCAGGTTCGCGTCGAAGAGGTATGGCAGCAGCAGCTCGAGCGCCTTCGACTTGCCCGTGCCGTTGGGTCCTCTGAGCAGCAGCCTTCCCTGGTGGAAGGTGAAGATCTCGTCGTAGTAGCGCCAGACGTTGATGATGCCGGCGCGGCTGGGTTGCCACCGGTCAGTCATGCAGCTCCTCGACCGCGTACCTGGCTGCCGCGGGCAGCCTGCGAACGGTGCCGTTCACCGTGCGCGCGAGCCCGAACGCCTCGAGCAGCGCGAGTCCGTCCGCCGCGAGCCTGCCCGCGCCACCGTCCGACTGGTAGGCCTTGGCCCAGTTGCGGAACTTGGTGAGCAGCTCGCGTGCTTCTTCGACCAGGTCCTGTTGCTTCGCAGGACCTCGTGCCAACCGGTCGAGCAACAACAACGCGGCGACCTTCGCGTGGCTGTCGTCGTCCGGAAACCTCGTGTCCGTGGCGATCGCGTCGGCGTCGACCACGAGATATCCCTCGGCGCGTTCCTCCAGCGTGCATCCGGCGAGCCCGACGCCGGTCTGGACGATCTTGCGTCCGGTGGGGCTCGTCAGGAACGCGAGCTGGGACGCGGTCAGATCTTCCTTGTACACCACGGGGTCGTCGATGAGCCTGCGCATGGTGGAGTGCCGTTGCCACAGGCTGTGGTGCGCGTTCTCGTACCGGGTCTCGCGCGTGAGGTCCTCGATGTTGTCCACTGTGGAGGGTGAGATCGGCGTGGCCAGCAACCTCGTGACGATCACCGGATCGCTGCGGAGCCGGGTTTCGTCGAACTCGATGGCGCCGTGCTGTTCCAGGAGGTGCAGCACGTCGGCGAACGACAACCGGTCAGCGCGCCTCGTGGGGTCGAACGGCGGGAGGTTCTCCAGTTTCGCCGCCTGCTGCACGCGGTCCGCCAACGCGTCGATGGTGGTGGTCGGCGTCGTGAGCAACTCCGCGCACGTGAGGCACAACAACACGTAGCGCCGCCGGTCGAAGTCCGGTGCGGGCCGCGTGCGGTCGGGTCGCTGCGTGGTCTTGAACAAGCGCGCGTACCCGGCGCGCGGCTCGACGAGCACACGCCAGCCGCAGTAGTAGTCGAACCACTTCACGATCGGTTCGCGCCGTCGCCTGATGAGGTCGAACCCGTCCGGGTCGTGCGCGGCGGCGAGCAGGGGCCGGGCGAGCAGCAGTCTCACGCCGCGCGCCACCTCCTCGCTCTCCAGCCGGGCGAGCTGGTTCCCGGTCCTGCTCATCGGCTCTGCACGTCGATCACGTAGTCGGGCCCGCTCAGCGTGCCCTTCTGGGTGGTGATGGTCGCCCAGCCGCGAGCGTTGCGCAGGTTGATCTGCATCCGCCCGTCGCTGGTGCCGGCCGCGCGCGTGCCGGTGCTGTCCGGGTCGCTGCCCAGAGCCCTGCCGACCAGGTCGATCAGCCGGTGGAACGTGTCGTGGTCGAGGCTGGTCAGCGTGGAGATCCGGATCGGCCCGTCGGTCTGGACCTGCCGCCACGCGCGTTCGAGCTCCGCGCGTTCCCTCTCGGCCTGTTCGCGGCGGTTGCGGCGCACCTCTTCGACGTCGCGGATCTTGCCGGTGCTGCCGATGTGTTCCTGCTTGCCCGTGGCCCGGAGCTGCGGGGACACGTCCACCGGCGGCGTGTTGTGCCACGGCTCGCCGCTCGGGATCAGCTCGCCGTCGGCGTGCGCGAGGTGGGCGTGCCGTGCGGGCCACAGCCCGAAGGCGGCGTTGAACAGCTCGTGGGCCTCGTCCTCGGTGCTCTTGGCGAACCAGTGCGCCAACGCCTTGAAGTCGGCCGCGGTGTTCGTCGGCCGTTTGCGCTGCTCGCTGATCCGGTCGAGGACTCTGAGGAGCTGGACGATCGCCTTCCGCGCGACGTCCTGCAGCTCGTCGGCCTTGGACGGCGTGTCGTGGAACCAGGCTTTCAGGTTCTGCCACCGCTCGTTTCTCTGCCGCAGCCAGTCGTCGTCGTTTTGGTAGAGGCCGGCGCCTTCCCTGGCCTGCTCGTGGACGGTCTTCGCGTCGATCCTGCTCGTCGCTTCGCGGATCCGGTGCTTGCGCGCGTCCAGGTCGGCGATGAAGTCGCGCAGGTAGGTGATCGTCGTGCGCTTGACGTCCTGGAACGTGGCGAGGTCGTGCTCTTCCTTGAGGAGCCGCTGCAGGTCCGCGTTGAAGGTCGCGGTGTTCGTCTGGAGCGCTTCCACATGGCCTTCGAGCTCCATCAACGCCGCGAACACCCGCGCGGTCGGCGTGTTGAGCTCTTCGAGGCGGTCCGCGATGGCGTCGAGCACCGCGGTCTGCAACGCACCGCTGCTGGTCAGGGTGCGGAGCGCGCGCTGGATGCCCGCGTACGCCGCCTCGCCGTGTTTCGTCAGCCCGAACCGGTGCTGGGTGCTCTCGATCAGCCCCCACTGCCTCAACGCGTTCGCAGACGCGGCCAGCTCGTCTTCCGTCACCTGCTCGGACCAGCCGACGTCCCGGAGTCGTAGCTGCAGGTCGTCGAGGGTCAACGACGTCTCCATGCGCTCGTTCGCCACCCCGAACGCGCGCAAAACCGCAGTGTGCAGCTCCGCGCGGTCGGCCGTGGTGAAGCGGAACAGGTCCGCGGGCACCCTGTGAGACGTCGTCACGTGGCCCACCCTAGATGGTCGCAGTACCTCGTTCGGGTGACACGGCGCGGCCGATCTTCGTAACGGAGCTCCCGTTCCGGGATCAGCCCGGCAGATCGCCCGGCAGATCGCCCATCAGATCGTCCGGCACGAGCTCCTGCTCGATGCGGCGGCCGGTGTGGTGCGTCGTCGCCGCCAGGACAGATCCCAGCCCGCCTCTACCGGCGTGGCGGTGAGCGAACGGCCGACCTCACCAGCGGCGAGTTCGTCGCGGCTGATGTCTTTCACGCCAGCGGTTCCGCCTTCTCGCGGAACATGCGGAACGTGATGAAGAGGGCGACGACCGGGATTCCCATGAGGCAAAGCATGTAGGCGACCTTGTTGGGCTCCCTGCGTTCTGCGAGCGCCCACTCGAGGCTTGCCTGCGAGGATCGTCCGGCCCGCACGCGGTTGGTGGTCATCGCTACCCGCTTGCCGATGTCGGCGGGAGTGAGCGAGGAGTTCCTGCTGTTGTAGGGGTATCGCTTGCCGTCGTCGGCCACGATGGTGGCACCGCAGGACCAGAGGGCGCCGAACGCCCACCAGTTGCGAGAGCAGGAGATGTTTTCCGCGTAGCCCTCGGGTTCTCCGCCTGAGCCTGCCTCACCGTCGAAGAACAGCGTGCCGACATGCGCGGTGTAGAGGGCGGCGATCCACAGGACAGCCGCGACGGCGATGCGCTTCGTCTTCGTCACTGGCCCTCCTCGGGATCCTTGTGGCCGCCACCTTCGGCCTTGTTCAGCTCCTTCGAGAGTTCCTTCGCCGGATGGACCAGGTCGCCCCAGTTCGGCATCAGGTGGCTGATGTCCCTGCTGGACACTGCGCGCACCCAGTTCTGGCCGTCGAGCAGGCCCTTGCTCATCGGCGCGTCCACCCGGTCGGCCGCACGGGCCAGCCCGGCCTGAGGATCACCTGTGTTCTCCTTGCGCGTGGACAGCGGCGGCTGGTTCATCGACTCGTAGAAGTCTCTGACCTTTTGCTTGCGTGCCGGGCCGTTCTCCCTCACGCGGTTCGCCCAGTCGTCGACCTTCTGACTCGTGCGCTGGGCGAGTTCGTCGACCTTGTTCATCGTGTTGTCGACGCCGTCCTGGATGCGCCTGCTCGCGTTGCCGAGTCCATCGCCGACCTTGTCGAGCGAGTCGGCCCTGGACACCTTCGTGGCGGAGTCGGAGGCGAGTTCAGCCGCGCGCTGGTTGCCGTGGCGGCTGTTCGGCATCTGCCTGCTCAGTGAGGCCAGGTCGTCGGCCTGTTTGCGCATCGCGGCACCGGCCTTCTTCGCCAGGGAACCGAGTTTGTCCAAGGCCTTGAACAGCTTGGACACGAATCGCGCGATCTTGGTGCCGATCTCGACGGCCTTGGTGACCGCGCGGGTGATGAACGCGGCGATCGAGGCGCCTGCGGTCGGGATCGCCGAGGCCGCGGCCGGGATGCCCCACATCAGCAGGGTTCCTGCCAGGTCAGCCAGCAGGTCGCGGATCAGTGCTCTGGTCGCCGCGACGACGGCACCAGCCACCTTGATCTTGTTTGCCGCGGATGACGCGGCGGCCGATGACCCGCGGAGGTGCGCGACCAGGCTGCTGCATCGGGTCCGGTACGAATCGGCCGCGTGACCGGTCCAATCGCCGAGCGTCTTGGCTTGGGACTCGTAGTTGTCGGCCTCGTCGCTCAGACGTTTGGAGATGTTCTCCCACGTGGTGCCGATCGCTTCGATGGCGGGCGGGTCACCCATGAGCTGGTCGAACGGTTCACGGATGAAGCCGACGTTCTCGATGATCCAACCCACGACGGACGAGGCGAGGGTGCCGAGCGGGTCGGTGAGGAAGCCTGCGACATCCAGCGCCAGCGCGCCGCCGTCGATGCCGAAGGCGATGGGATCGATGCTCTTGCCCTGGGCGAAAGGCATGACCAGATCCTCGGCCGTGTCGAACATGCCGGCGCCGGCGAGCCGCTTCGGGTCTTTCTCCTTCTTCGCGATCAGTGGGTTGCTCATCGGTCCATCCCCTGCACGGCGGTGCGATTGCCTTCCTCGACCTGCTGGTAGGTCTCGGCGGTCGAGCACAGCTCGTCGCCAGTCGATTCGAATGCCCTGGGCAGCGCGGCGAGCAGAGCCTTGGCCTCGTCGAGTTCCTCGTTGAAGATCCACGACCACGCTTGGCAGAGTTCGCCCATCACCGTGGGGCCCAGATTCACCTGCGAGGCGGACACGGCCTCCTGCAGGGATGGAGCGAGCCGGCCGACGATCTGCTTGCCGTGTGCGGCGATCGCCTCGGACTGAGCCGCGAACCCGCCACTCATCGCAGCACCGAGCTTCCGCCGAAGTCGTCGTCATCGCCCTGCGGCGGAGCGGGGCGGCCGGGCGTCGTCGGCTTGGGCTCCTCCACGGTGCCGGCGGGGTCGATCACGGCGATGCCCTGTTCGACCTGCTCGCGAAGGAAGGCCATGCCCTCGCCGTCGCCGAGGAGAGGGCGCATGGTGTCCTCGATCTTGCGCGCAGCTTCGACCTGGGCGCGGGGTCAGCTGCAGTGATTCGATGCGGCCGCCGGAGCCGACGGTGATGATGACCGAACCGTCTGGGCTCTGGGCTTCGGTGCGAGATTCGCGGAACGCGGTCTGGATGGCATTGGCCTGTTCCTGGGCCTGCTGGAGGCGTTGTTCGAAGGTCGCGAGGTACTGGTGCGGATCGGTCACGGGCGAATGATCCCATTTGAGCCCACTCTTCGCGCACGGTTCGGCACAATGTGTGCATGGCCAAGCCGCTCGTCACTCGGGAGATGCGGGAACGTGCTCGGCGTGTGCCCAACAACTGGTTGCACGTGGTCGACCCCGCGTACGACGGAGTTCTCGCGGAGGCGGTGATCGGGCGGTATCTGGTCGACGCTCAGGGGCAGATCACCGACCAGTACGTGCCGAATCCTCGGTACCAGCCGCGTGAGGTCACCTTCGAGAACGACCTCGAGTCGCTGATGTACCTCGTGCACCGCGGGTATGCGGACAAGCGGGATTTGGTCGATGCGGTGCTGGCCGCCGAGCTCGTGCTGCCCGCCGATCCGGCCCGCGAACCGCGCGGACACCTGGTGATGCGCGGAGACGTCGTAGATGCCTTCGCGTCGGAACGAGCGCGGCCGCATGACTGGCCGCCCCATTGGCACCGGTTTCGTGGCGCGGAACTCGCTGTTGTCGTGGACGCGCTCGAGCGTCCGGTGACGTTGTTGGTGAACGCGCAAGGCGGGGTGCAGTTCGAGATTCCAGGTGAGTTGCTCGTCGACGGGCTGCGTGCGGTGATCACGATGGGGTGATCCGCGTGGTGGCGTGGATCAAGGATGGCATTGTGTTGCGCCGATCGGGCTAACCTGCCGCGCGTGCGGACGAGGCTGACCCCCATGCAGCAGGCGGTGGTGGATGCCGGGCGTCCGTTGCCGCAGCTGACGGATCCGCTCGAGGTCGAGTTGCAGGTCAGTGCGTTCGTGGGGCCCTTTGCGGACAACGAGGAGCTGTGGGAGGTCGTTGTCCGGCATCTGCAGGAGGTGCCGAGCAGGCGTAGTGCCGCGTTGCTCACCGCGCTTGCTCACGTGCTTCCCGGAAGGCCTGGGCAGTGGGCCGGGCAGGCGGCGCGAGAGCAGCAGCCGCCGCCGTGGGACCTCAGGACGTTGCGGTTCGGGGAGTGCTGGATCGGGGACCGGTCGATCGACGCCGGATATCTGGCACTGCTGTGCAGTTACGCATATGGGGACGAACCGCACGCCATGGTTTTCATGATCGATGAAATCAGCGGCAGCTTGACGCGGCACGCGTTCATCACGCGGCACGTCGACGAGGCGCTCGAACAGCTCAAGCAGCAGGTGCGGCTGGAGTCGATCACGGCCGAGGCGGCTCATTGGCTGCTCAGCCGCAGCTACGACCGGTTCGAGCGGCGGCCTGGGCTGGGTGTGAGCGTTGATGTCCACCAGACGCGGCTGGTCGCGCGGCGGAGAATCACCCTCGCGATGAATTAGCTGCCTGTGCGAATCGCAACGTGATGATTCCTCCGACAGTGCACATTGTCTGTAGCTCGATGGTGAGTCGGCGATTACTGTCCGAGTTGTCGATCACAGGGCGGAGGGACGAGTTGTGGCCGCTCTTCTCGGGCATGACGACCAGGCCCTCAGCCGCGTTCCTGACCAGGCTCGGCACCCGTGGTTGTCGGTCGCGACCCAGCGCTTCGGGCAGACGACCGCGCTGAGCCAGTTGCTGCTGGGCGCGACACTCGGGTTCGGCATGACGTTCTGGGACGCGTTCCTGGCGCTCACGATCGGGGCGGTGGTGCTCAACGCCATCGCCATCACCGTCGGGATGATCGGGCAGCGCGAAGGCCTCTCCACCGCGATGCTGACCCGCTGGACCGGGTTCGGGCACGCGGGGAGCGCGATGCTCGGGCTGATCATCGCCCTGTCCTGCACCGGGTGGTTCGGCGTGCAGACCGGGCTCGCGGGCGTCACGCTCGCCGACGTCACCGGGGTGCTGCCGGCGCCCGTCTGGTCGCTCTGCTTCGGCATCGTCGTGACGGTCATCGCGGCCTATGGCGTGCGGTGGATGGCGTGGACGGCCTACGTGGCGGTGCCCGCGTTCCTGCTGCTGCTCGGGTGGCTCGTGCTGACGAAGGTCGACGACCTGCCGAGAGCGCTCAGCAGTGAAGCCCCCGGGACGCCGATCGGCATGGTGACGGCGGTGACGCTGGTGACCGGCAGCTTCATCGTCGGTGCGGCGATCGCGCCGGACATGACGCGTTTCAACCGCAGCGAGTGGGACGTCGTGAAGCAGACGATCCTCGGCATCACGGCCGGGGAGTGGATCATCAGTCTGGCCGGCGTGATCATCGCGCACGGGCTCGGCACCACCGACATCATGAGCGTCATCGGTTCGTCCAGCGGGTGGATCGGGGCGCTGGTCGTCGTCACGGCCGTGTTGAAGATCAACGACTGGAACCTCTACTCGGCGTCGCTCGGGCTCGTGAACTTCTTCGACGCCGTGTTCGCGGTGCGGATCAGCCGGGCGCAGGTGACCGTCATGGTCGGGTGCGCGGGCAGCTTCCTCGCCGCCGCCGGGATCGTGAACCAGTTCAGCCACTTCCTGGTGCTGCTGGGCGTGGTGTTCCCGCCCGTCACCGGAATCATGATCGCCGAGTACTACGTCGTGCGGCGCTGGCGCAACGAGATCATCTCGACCCGGCCACACGTACCGAGATCGGCTCCCTCGTGGGTGCCCGCCACCGTGGTCATCTGGCCGGCCGCCGCCATCGTCGGTGAGCTGCTGCCTTTCGGCCAGTCCAGTGTGAACTCGCTCGTGCTCGCGTTCGCCCTCTACGTCTCAGCTGGGAGATTGGACCTGCTCCGCATGAGGACTAGGAGGGCTACCAACCGTAAGGTGGTGGGAGAAGCGTCGGCCGCCTGAGGGGTGGTTTCGTACATGCACATCGGTATCGACGTCGGCGGCACCAACACCGATGCCGTTCTCGTCGAGGGACGGCGTGTCCTCGCCGAGTGCAAGACCACGACCACGGTCGACGTGACGACCGGGATCGTCAAAGCGGTGGAGGGCCTGCAGGCGGCTCAGGCGTTCGAACCATCGGCGATCAAAGCGGTCATGATCGGCACGACGCACTTCGTCAACGCCATCGTCGAGGGCAGGGGACTCGCCCAGACGGCGGCGGTGCGGCTCGGACTCCCCGCCACCAAAGCACTTCCGCCGTTCGTCGACTGGCCGCAGCGGCTGCGCCAGGTCATCGGAGGGCACTCCTACCTCTGCCACGGCGGCCACGAGTACGACGGCCGGATCATCTCGCCGCTCAACGAGGACGAGCTGCGCGGCGTGGCCACGGACATCGCGGCCAAGGGCGTGCGGTCGGTCGCCATCTCGTCGGTGTTCTCGTTGGTCAACGGCGACTTCGAGCGCCAGGCCGCGGAGATCCTCACCGCCGAGGTGCCGGACCTGCTCGTCAGCTTCTCCCACGAGATCGGCCGGCTCGGCCTGCTGGAACGGGAGAACGCGACGATCATCAACGCCGCCCTGCGCGAGCTGGCCGAGCAGATCGCCGACGGGCTCACGGAGTCGCTGACGGCACAGGGCATCCACGCCCCGCTGTACCTGAGCCAGAACGACGGCACGTTGATGGACCTGGAGTACGCGCGCTGCTACCCGGTCGCCACGTTCTCCTCCGGCCCCACGAACTCCATGCGCGGCGGGGCGTTCCTGTCCGGACTGGACGAGTGCGCGGTGATCGACGTCGGCGGCACCACGACCGACGTCGGCATGCTGCACAACGGTTTCCCGCGCGAGGCGTCGTCCGAGGTGATGATCAGCGGCGTGCGCACGAACTTCCGGATGCCCGACGTGCTGTCGGTCGGGCTCGGCGGCGGCAGCGTGGTGCGCGAGCAGCCCGGCGGCGTCGAGGTCGGTCCGGACAGCGTCGGATACCGGTTGTGCCAGCAGGCTTTGGTGTTCGGCGGTGACACGCTGACGGCGACGGACATCGCGGTCGCGGCGGGTCTCGCGGACATCGGCGACCGCGCGCTCGTCAAGAACCTCGACCGCAGGCTCGTCGGCTCGGTGCTGGACCACATCTGCGACCAGATCGCCACGCAGGTCGACCGCATGCGCACGAGCCCGGCGCCGTTGTCCGTCGTGCTGGTCGGCGGCGGCAGCGTGCTGGTGCCGGACAAGGTCGAGGGCGTCAGCGACCTGATCAGGCCGCCGCACCACGCGTTCGCCAACGCCATCGGCGCCGCGATCGCGCAGGTCGGCGGCGAGGTCGACAGGGTCTTCACGATCGACCCGAACCGGCGTGACGAGGTGCTCGACTCGGCCCGCCAGGAGGCCGTGGACAAGGCGGTGGCGGCGGGCGCGAGGGCCGACAGCGTGCGGATCGTCGAGGTCGAGGAAATTCCGTTGGCTTACCTGCCGGGCAATGCGAGCAGGGTGCGCGCGAGAGCTGTGGGCGATCTCGTGCTGGAGGACGCCCCTAGGAGGGCACGTGCGTGAGATCGGAGCGGACGAACTGAGGCACATCGCCCGCGGCGCGGCGATTCTCGGCACGGGCGGCGGTGGTGACCCGTACATCGGCCGGCTCGTCGCGGAACAGGCCGTGCTGGAGTACGGACCGGTGCTCGTGGCGGAGTTGCACGAGGTGCCGGACGACGCGCTGGTGGCGGGCATCGGCATGATCGGCGCGCCGACCGTGATGATCGAGAAGCTGCCCGCCGGCGAGGAGGCCGTCACGGCTTTCCTGACCCTGCAACGGGAAATCGGCCGCCCGATCACGCACGTGCTGCCGATCGAGGTGGGCGGGATGAACTCGCTGGCGCCGTTCCCGGTGGCCGCGTCGCTGGGCCTGCCAGTGCTCGACGCGGACTGCATGGGCCGCGCGTTCCCGATGGTGCAGATGGTCGTCTGCACGCTGGACGGCGTGCTGGCCAAACCGCTCGCGATCGCGGACGAGAAGGGCAACTCGATCGTCCTCGACGTCCGCGACAACCACTGGGCGGAACGGCTCGCGCGCTCGGCCACGATCGGCATGGGCTGCACGGCGTTGATGAGCAGCTTTCCCATGTCCGGCAAGCAGGCCCGCGACATCACGATCCCCGGCACGCTCACGCTGGCGTCCCGGCTGGGGATGCTGGTGGAACAGGTGCGGCGGCAGCGCACCGACCCGTGCGAGGCCATCGCGGACTTCCTCGGCGGCCAGGTGCTGTTCACCGGCAAGGTCGTGGACGTCATGCGCGCCACCGATCCCGGGTTCGCCAAGGGGGAGGCGTGGCTCGAGGGCACGGCCGCCCACGACGGGGCGAACTGCCGGCTCGCGTTCCAGAACGAGCACCTCGTCGCGACACGGGACGGCGAGGTCGTCGCCTCGGTGCCGGACCTGATCTGCGTGCTCGACGGCGAAGGTGAGCCCGTGCCCGCCGAACGGCTGCGGTACGGGCAACGGGTCGCGGTCGTCGGGGCCCCGTGTCATCCGCGCTGGCGGACGCCGGAAGGCCTTGCCCTGGTCGGACCGTCGGCGTTCGGCTACTCGCACGAATACGTTCCCCTGGGGGGCCAGTAGACCCGCCAGTACCAAGAGCTTCTCGCGCGAGCACCGGCGGCACTACTGTCTCGCGCATGCACCTGCTCCAGCCTGACGAGGTTGACCAGCTCGCCTTGGGCGTGGTCATGCTCGGCAGCGGCGGTGGAGGTGGCGAGCCCGAGACGCACGCGTTCGCGGCGATCCTCCGGCACGAAATGCGACAAAGCGGACCTGTCACGGTCCTTTCTCCCGATGAGGCCGATCCGGACGGGTACGGCGCGCGGCTCGGGCTGATCGGCGCGCCGACCGTGATGATCGAGAAGCTGCCGTCGGGCCAGGAGGCCGAGGACGCGCTGAAGGCGTTGCAGGCGCACGACTCCACGTCGGCCACGGCCGTCATCGGGTGGGAGGTCGGCGGGTGCAACGGGCTGCTGCCGCTGATCCTGGCCGCGCGGCTCGGGCTGCCGTACGTCGACGTGGACGGGATGGGGAGAGCGTTCCCACGGATCGACCAGACGACCTACGACGCGGCCGGGCTGCCCACGACCCCGTTGGCCATCACAGAACCCAGCGGCAACCGCGCGGTCCTCGACGCGACGGGCATCGAGAAGCTCGCGCGCACGGTGATGGTCGACTTCGGCGGCTGGGCGATGATGGTCGCGAAGCCGTTGAAACTCGCAGACGCGCTCAAAGCAGGCATTCCGGGCTCGCTCGCGCGGGCGCTGGAACTCGGCGGGATCTGGTCCCAGCACACGCTTTCCGTCGACGAACGCGCGAAGGCGTCCGGCGGTTTCCTCGTGGCACGGGGGAAGGTCGTCGAGGTGTGGCGCGAGTCCGCCGGGGACTTTCCCCGCGGAACGGTGGCGCTGCGGTGCCTGGACGCCGACGATGCGTACGTGCGCCTGGAGATGCAGGGTGAGTACCTCGTCGCGCTCGCGGACGGTGAGCCGCTCGTGACGACCCCTGATCTGCTGTGCTGCCTGGACGCGGAGTCCGGCAAACCGGTGTCGACCGAGCGGCTCAGGTTCGGCGCGGTCGTCGACGTGGTAGCGCTCCCATCACCGCCGCAGTGGGTGCGCCAGGAGATGCTCGGCCGCGTCGACCCGCGCGCGTTCGGCTACGACCTCGACTACGTGCCGTTCCGGGACGTCACATGATCGACGACGCCGACTCGCTGACCGTGCGCGATCTCCTGGAGATCGGCGCACTGGGCGACGCGTGCCTGCTGGCGGGCGAGCGCGGCGTCGGCACCGAGGTCGCGGACGTGCGGCTGGCGGCGGACATCTCGGCCGTCGAGGCGTGCTCGGCGGGCGACCTGGTGATCCTGACCGGGCACCAGCCGTACCTCGTCGAGGTGGCGCTGCGCCGTGCCTACAGCGCCGACGTGCGGGCCGTCGTGCTGGTCCGTCCGTCGAGCGGCACCTACCAACCTCCTTCCACCGCAACGATCTCCTTCGCCAACCGGCTCGGCGTTCCGCTCCTGCAGACGAGGGCTGAGGACCCGCTGCTGGTCGCCGACTCGTTGCGCACGGCCGTCCGCCGCCCCGAGGTCGCCGCCGCCAGGCTGCTCAACGCCGTCACGGCGCGGCTGGGCCGCAGCAAGCCGGACCCGCGCTCGGTCATCACGATCCTGTCCGGCGAGCTGCACGTGACGTGCGCGGTGATGAGCGCGGACGGCACGGCGATCGAGGGCGTCTCGCCACCGGGCCTGCCGCCGGACCTCCTGGTCGGCTCGGTCGCCACGGCCGTCGAGATGCCCGACGGCGTCGCGGTGGCGGTGCCGGTGGAGACCGACCGGACCGGGCACGTGCACCTGTGGCTCGTCTCGCACACCCGCGGCCGCAACAAGCGCTGGGCCGAGACCGTCCAGCAGATCAGCCAGGTCGCCTCCTGGGCTCTGGGCAACTGGGTGGCCTCCGAACGCCTCGAAACCGAGCGCCGGGCCCGTTCCCGCGGCTCGCTGCTGTCCGAACTGCTCGCCGCGGGCGCCGACGTGCCACCGCAACTGGTGCAGCAGGCCGTCCTAGCCGGATGGCGTCTCGACGGCTGGCACACGGGCGTGTTCGCGATGCCGAACCCGCCGTCGCCCGGCATCTTCGATGCCGCCCACACCGAACGCCTGCGCGTCGAGCTCTCCCGGCGCGGCCTGCACGGCCAGCTGGTCGAGGGCGCGGAGGGCTGGTCGTTCTGGATCACCAACGACGCCGAGCCGCCGCAGTCGCAGCACCGCGAGCTGACAGCGAAACTTGCCCACGCATTGAGCTCCTGCAACCTCGTCGCCGGTGTGGGCCGTCCGCATCCCGGTTCCGCCGGGGTGGGGCGGACACTCGCCGAGGCACGGGAGGCAGCGGGGATGACCGGGTCGGCGAAGGTCGTGCACATCGACGAGCTCGGCGTGCGGCGGCTGCTGTCGATGGCCGCGGAGACGCCGGCGCTGGTGGAGCAGGCGGCCCGGTTGCTGGAGCCGCTGGCGGGGGTCGAGGACGGGCAGCTGCTGCGCACCCTGGCCATCTACCTGGACGAGGAGTCGGTGACGTCCACGGCGGCGGTGCGGCTGAAGGTGCACCGCAACACGGTGGCGCAGCGGATCAACCGGGCCGAGCAGCTGCTCGGCGTGAGCCTGCTGAACCCGGACGAGCGGCTCGCGGTTCACCTCGCCTGTCGTGCGGTGCGGGCCTCGGACGAGTGACGCGGGGCCGAGGATCAGGTCGGCACGAACGCGGGGAGAACGGCGTCCACCTCGAAGCCGCCGTCGTCCGTCGGGCCCGCGGTGAGGGTGCCGCCGACCATCTCCACCCGGCCGCGCAGGCCGCTCAACCCGGAACCGGAGCGGCCCATCGCCGTGTCCGGTGTGGACGGCGGGGCGGCATTGCGGATGACGGCGCGGACGCTGCTCGGTCCACAGTGGATGGTGATCTCGGTGTGGGCGCCGGGGGCGTGCTTGTGCACGTTGGTCAGGGACTCCTGGACCACGCGGTACATCGTGCGGCGGACGGCGGGGGAGATGATGTCGGCGTCGCCGTGTTCGGTGAGGGTCACCTCGAGGCCCGTGGCGGCGGAGTCGGCCACCAGGTTGGCCAGGCGGTCGGGCAGGACGTCCGGGATGCGGGCGGTGCGGCCTGAGCGCAGGACGCCCACGAGGTCGCGGAGTTCTTCCAGCGCCTGGCAGCCGGCGGTGCGGAGCTCTTCGGCGCCTTTGCGGACGTCGTCGTCCTTGGCGGCCACCTTCAACGCTCCGGCGTGCAGCACCATGAGGTTCAGGCGGTGGGTGACGACGTCGTGCATCTCGGCGGCGAGCCTGGTGCGTTCGTCGGCTCGGGCCTGTTCGGTCAGGAGGTCGCGTTCGGCCTGTTCCGCGCGTTGGGTTAGAACGCGGCGCGAGGTCAGGTAGAGGCCGGCGAGCACGGCGACCGCGAGCACGCCCAGGCCGGTGGCGGTGCCGCGCAGGCTCGGGGCGGACAGCGGCTGGAAAGCGATTGCCGGTTCGGGCAGGGTGAGGTCGCGCAGGATCTCCGGTGCCGCGGCGAGCAGCACCAGCGCGACTTCTCCGGCCCGCTTCACGCGCCTGACGATACTGCCGGGTAGGTGTCCGCGATCACCTACGGGAGCAGGGCACACACCCTACTTTCGCAGGTGGCGGGGCCGTGATGATCCGCCTGCCGGACACGCACGTCCGTTCGCCGCGTCAATCCTTGCGGAACAGCGCCGTCCACAGGAAAGACCTGCCGAACGCGGAGGAGCCCGAAGGTTCGTCGGTCATCCGCCGCAGCTCGACCTCGGTGAGGTCCTGGAAGATCCACCGCAGGTCGCCGGGCCGGTAACCGACGCCGCCGCTCAGGCCGGACTGGCGGTACAGCTCGGCGTCCGGTGTGGAGGTGCCCTCGTCGGCGGTGAAGCAGGTCAACGCGAAGTGGCCGCCGGGTTTGAGCGCCCGGTCCAGCAGGGCGAGGTAGCTGATCCGGCGGTGCGGCGGCAGGTGGTGGAAGCAGCCGGAGTCGTAGATCAGGTCGTACGACCCCTCGGTCGCGAACGCGTCACCCTGCCGGAACCGGACGAGGTCCCCGCCCCGCTCGCAAGCCCACGCGATCGCCGTGGCCGAGATGTCCACGGCGTCGACCTGGAAACCGTTGCGCGCCAGGTAGATCGCGTTGCGGCCGGGCCCGCAGCCGACGTCGAGCGCGCGGCCGGGAGCCACCAGCCCGCGCTCGACGTAGCCGACGAGGTTCTCGTCCGGCTTGTCCACGAAGAACGGGACCTCGCGGTCCCGGTCCGCGTAGAAGCCGTCCCACCAGCTGCCCGCCGCCGAGGTCCAGCGGTCGGCCTCCGGAGCGAACAGACCGTCCATCAACGACAGCAGGTCATCAACGGTCCGCACGTGCCGCTGCACCGCATACCCCCAGGTAGACAGGCTTTCAGTCTACCTCAGAGGCCGCCTTCGGAGAGGCGTTTGCGGTAGCCGCGGGCACCCTCGGAGCCGACGTTCTCGTTGAAGTCGACGCCGCCGGGATTGGTCTGCACGTGGTAGTACGTCGCACCCCACAGGCTGCCGGCGACCGAGTCGTCGAAGTGGATGAAGTTCCCGTACTTGTAGCCCTTCTGGTACGGGGTGAGCGCGGTGGTCCTGATCGAGTACTCGGTCGCGATCACGGGCTTGCCGGGCCACTTGGAAGCGCACCGCGACAGCGTTTCCGCGTACGTCAGCTCGTAGAAGTCGCCCTGACGATTGAAGCTGCCGTCGTCGGGGTTGCTGTAGAAGTGCACGCCCACGAAGTCGCACTTCTTGATGGCGTTGACGAAGTTCGGGTTGCCGTACCACGTGTCCGGGTTCGTGCCCTTGTTCGGCGACAGCGCGGTGCCGCAGATCTTGGCTCCGGGGAAGGTCTCCCGGATGCGGTCGATCGTGACGCTGAGGTTGTAGCCGTAGGTCCACGGGTCGGCGACGCGGATGTTCGGCTCGTTGCCGAGTTCGATGATGCACTTGTCGGCGCCGCTGCGGAGGCTCTTGTACTCGAAGAAGCGCGAGTCGCGGATCTCGGCGACCGCGCGGTTCGGGTCGATCACGTTGTCGGTGTCGCCGGTGACCGTGCGGACGATGAGGAAGTTCGTTGCGCCACAAGCGGTCCAGACGTGGTCGCGGTAGTTCGCCCACGGACCGGGGCCCGGCGTGCCCCAGCCGGTGACGACCTTGGCGAGGTTGGCCGCCTGGTTGTTGATCGCGTCGATCCACGTCTGGTAGCCGTCGGTCAGCAACGGGCCGTGCGCCCGGTAGTGCGGAACGGCCAATGCCTGGCCCGGCAGTGACACCATGCCCGCCGCCGCGACGGCGCCCGCCGCCAGCTTGCCCATCGCTCGGCGGCTGTACTGCTTCTCGCCGGACATCGGCGGTCTCCCTTCGTCGAGGAACGCCGACAGGCAACAGCGCCGGGGTATGAGATCCGGTATGCGAGCGGTATGTGAACAGCCGCCACTAGACACCGGTAACGTCTCGTTACTAGTTTGGCGGGCATGACAGGAGCCGTGACAGGGGCACACGTGCGGGAGACCAACCTGCAGGCCGTCTACCAGGCGATCCGGCAGGCGCACCCGGTCACCCGCGCGCAGCTCGCGCGGTACCTGGGCATGTCCAAGCCGACCGCGAACCGGGCGATCGACGCGTTGCTCGGTGCCGGGCTGGTCGAGGAGGTGCCCAGGCCGCAGGACGCGGCCGGGTACGACGCGGTGTACTTCGGGCCCTGCGCGACGGCGGCCACGGTGCTCGCGCTCGACCTCGGCAGCCGGTTCCTGCGTGCGTGCGTCTCCGACCTCGACGGAACCGTGCTCGCACGGCTCGACAAGCCCGTGAGCAGCAACGACCCCGCGCACGTGCTGGACGTGGCCAAGGTGGTGCGCGACGAGCTCGCCGCCGCTGCCGGGTCCGCGCCCGAGATCGCCACGATCGGCATCGGCGGGGTGATCGACCCGCGCACCGGGATCGTCCACGACGCCAACCAGGACGCGCTGGAGGGGTTCGCCGCCCAGGCCGAGCTCGCCGCCGCGCTGGAGCTGCCGGTGATCGCCGAGAACGACGTCAACCTCGCCGCCGTCGGGGAGGGCTGGCGCGGGGTCGGTCTCGGGGTGCGGAACTTCGCGTTCCTGTCCATCGGCAGCGGTGTCGGCGCCGGGCTCGTGCTCGGCGGCCGGCTGCACAGGGGCGTCAACGGCGCCGCGGGCGAGATCGACCACGTACCGGAAGGGCAGCGGTTTCGCTCCGACAGCCCCGCCGCGGACGCGTTCCTCGCCCACGTCTGGCAGCACTCCGACTTCATCACCACCGAGGAGGTCATGGCCGCGGCGCGCGAGAACGACGAACGCGCGCTGCACCTCGTGGCGTGGGAGGCGACGCGGATCGCCGAACACGCCGCCAGGATCACGTCGGTCATCGACGTGTCGCTGATCGTGCTGGGCGGCGGCATCGGGTTGAACGGCGACCTGCTCGCCGAACCCGTGCGCGCCACGCTGTCCGGCCTGTCCGCCTATCCACCCGCCGTCGAGACGTCCCGGCTGGGGGAGGGCGCCATCCTCGCCGGTGCCGTCGCCACCGGGCTCACGTCCGTGCTCGCAGATCTCGTCACCACCAGGGTTTCCGCCGCCAGCTGAGTTGCCACCACCATCAGGAGAGGCTCGATGCTGCGCATTTTCGCTGCTCTCTTACTCGCGGCCGGGACACCGCCGGCCGCGCACGCCCCGCTCGATCTGCTGGGAGGCCAGGACTGGGCGCACTTCGCCGGTGCCACCCAGACCGCCGACGGCGTGCAGATCCGGCCGCTGGACCGCTGGATCGTTGCCACGGAAGGGACCCGATCCCAGCCCAACCCGCCGGTCAACCTGCTCGGGCCGCGTCTTCTGGTCAACGGCGCGTTCCAGGTCGACGCGACGATGTCCGGTTCCGGCTACCTGCAGCTCTACGGCTCGCCACCGATCATCTACGACGAGTGGCGGCAGGAACCGCCGAGCGTCCGGGTCGGGGTGATCGGCGGGCAGCTCGACGTCGCCCTGTGGAACGGCAAGGGCGACAAACCGGTGCAGGCCAAGAAGTTCGGCTCCGGGCTGTCCGGGGACGTCGCGGTGCAGGTCAAGCGCTCCGGTTCCACGTTCGCGTTCTCGGCGGCCGGTCGTCAGCTCGGCACGCTGCCGGATCCGGGCGTGTTCTCGTCGGGCCAGGTGTGGTTCGGCGCGGACGGGTCGTGGAAGCTCAAGTCCCTGACGGCCACCGGTGCCACAGTGATTCGCAAGGCGCCGGACTGGAAGCAGAAGACCGTGCCGGGCTCGTTGCGGTCACGCGCGGAAGCGTTGCCGCGCAAGATAGGTGTGGGCAGCGCGCTCGCCGTGGCGCCGCTGGTGGCCGATGACGCCTATCGCGCGACGGCGGGCGAGCAGTTCGACCTGATCACGCCCGAGAACGACATGAAGCCCCAGTTCGTGCAGCCCACGCGCGGGGTGTTCGCGTTCGAGGAAGCCGACGCGATCGTGGACTTCGCCCGTGCCAACGACATCGCGGTGCACGCGCACACGCTGGTGTGGTTCGAGGCGCTGCCGACGTGGATGAGGTCGGCCTCGGACAAGAAGACCGTGATGACAGACCACATCAAGGCCGTCGCCGGGCACTTCAAGGGCCGGGTGACGGAGTGGGACGTCGTCAACGAACCGATGAACGAGGACAACTCCGATGGACTGGAACACAACCTTTGGTACCAGGCCATGGGAGCCGGTTACATCGCCCAGGCCTTCCGCACCGCACGATCAGCAGATCCGAACGCCGTGCTGTATCTCAATGAGTACGGCGCAGAACAAGAGGGACCGCGCTGGAAGGCTCTGTACGCCCTGGTGAAGAAGCTCAAGCAGGACGGCGTGCCGATCGACGGCGTCGGTCTGCAGAGCCACGAGTACGAGGCGGGCGACCGGGTGCCCGCCGAGACGTTCCGCAAGCACGTCCGCGCGCTGGCGGAGCTGGGGCTGAAGGTCCGGGTGTCCGAAATGGACGTCGTGACGACGGACCAGACGTTGCAGGCCAAGCAGTTCGGTGAGCGCGTCGCCGTCTGCCGGCAGGAGGTCAACTGCACCGGGTTCACCTCGTGGGGCTTCACCGACAGGTACGGCTCGACCGCCACGACCAACCGGTACCCGGCGCTACCGGGCACCGCGCTGCCGTGGACCTCGTCGATCACGCCGAAGAAGGCGCACACGGCGATGGTGGACGCGTTGCGGCCCTGAGGTTGTGGAGGAGCGGGTCCTGCCCGGCCCGCTCCTCCCGTCAGAACGGTTCGTAGCAGTCGTACGTCTCGATCGAGCTGATCAACCCGTCGCGGGTCTCGACGAACTGCGCGATGTGCGCGGTGAACTTGACGCCGGACCGCATCACACCGGTCCACGTCATCCGCAGGATCGCGGTGTCGCCGGACCGCACGTCCGAGTGCACGTCGTACTTCTGGCTCGCCAACAGGTCGGCGCCCACCTCGGAGGCTTTGAGCATCTGGGCCAGAGGTGTGCGGGCGCCGGTCGGCTTGATCAGGTTCGGGTGCTCGACGGTCACTGCGTCGTCGGTGAAGAACCGGCGCAGTTCGTCGCCGGACTGGCCGGCCTCGAGTGCCCGGTGCAGTGAGGTGATGGCGTCCATGTCCACGACCATAGCGACGCCCGCCGCGTGGGTCAGGCCGCGAAGTACGGTGTCACCCAGTAGTTGCTGGCGTTCCATGTCTCGGCCGGGAAGCCGCCGTCGTAGCTGTACACACCGGCGTTCACGGGTGTGTAGAACGGTGTCTGCGCGATGCCGCCGAGGAAGTAGTTCTCCGTGGCGAAGTAGCCACCTGACGGCGTGTAGTAGGAGACGACGTACTCGGTGCCGGCGGTCACGGGAATCGTTGTGGTGAAGGTGATCTGCTGCGAACGCTGGGCTGCGGGGACGGCTTGCGCGGCCAGCAACGTGCCGTCCGCTGACCACACGTGCGCGGTGACCGGTCCGGTGTAGTCGCCGCGGCGCAGGCCCATGCCGACGAGCGAGCCGTCGCGGTCGACCTGGAAGCGGAGACCGAGCTCGACGGCCGCCGTGTCCGGGTCGTTGAGGTCGGGGGCGGGCGTGTCGTGCAGGACGAGCCCGGAGCCCGTGAACGGTGGCGTCGTGGTGCCGCCGACCTGGATCGTGCGCGACGCGGTGACCGGGCCGGTGGTCGACGCGGTGTGGGCGCGGGCCTGGATCGTCAGCGGGCCCGGAGTGGTCGGCGTCAGCACCAGGGCCCAGTTCTCGGTGTGCGCGTCGGTGGACGTCCAGGTGGCGCCGTCGTCGGTGGAGACGTCGACCTCGGTGATGCCGGAGGACTCGCCGTTGAAGGCGCCGCCGAACACGAGCAGCGGCTCGTTCAGCGGGACGGAGGCGTCGGCGGTCGGGGAGTAGAGCGTGGCGAAGGGGTTGTCGGCCGCGAACGCCGGAGTGGGAGAGACCAGGACAAGTGCCAGCAGCAGGACAGCTAATCGTCTCATGTTCGGCGAATCGTTCCTGGTGGAGCCGTGGTTACGGCGATCTGCCGGTCGGCCCCGGACCCATCCGGCTGACGGTCGTACCCGCCTGGTCCAGCTGGGCAGGGCTGGGTTGCGCGGGTGCGGTGGGCAGGTGGGGCGGGTTACGCGGGGCGGGCGGAGTGGTGGTGCGGGTGGAGTGGGTCGTGCGGTGGGGCGGCGCGGGTCGTGCAGTGATGCGGGTGGAGCGGTGGGACGGCTAGTGCGGGTGATGCGCTGGTGCGCGTTGTGGGCGGTTGGTGCAGTGGAGTGGGTGTGCCGTGGGCGGGTGTGCGGTGGGGCAGCTGGCGCTGGTGTGCGGTGGGCCGGTGGCGCGGGTGAAGCGGTGGTGCCGGTGGTGCGGTGGTGCTGGTGGAGCCTGTGGGCGGGTGCTGCGGTTGGCGGCGTCCAGATGACCTAGCGTGAGGCCGTGCTGGCGTTGTCGATCGTGCTGCTGGTGGCCGTGCTGGTCTGCGCGGTCGTCAGACCGTGGGGCCTGCCCGAGGCGGCCGTGGCGGTGCCGGCCGGGGTGCTCGTCGTGCTGGCCGGGGCGTTGCCGGTCGGCCACGCGGTGGACGAGGCGGTGCGGCTGGGGCCCGTGATCGGGTTCCTGGCGGCGATTCTCGTGCTGGCGCAGCTGTGCGACGACGAGGGCCTCTTCCACGCGTGCGGCACCTGGATGGCGCGGGCGTCGGGCGGGCGGCCGCGGACGTTGCTGGGTGGCGTGTTCGTCACGGCGTCGGTGATCACGGCGGTGCTGAGCCTCGACGCGACGGTCGTGCTGCTGACGCCGGTGGTGTTCGCGACTGCCGCGCAGCTCGGGGTGCGGCCGAAGCCGCACGTCTACGCGTGCACGCACCTGTCGAACAGCGCGTCGTTGCTGCTGCCGGTGTCGAACTTGACGAACCTGCTGGCGTTCGCGTCCAGCGGGCTGAGCTTCACGCGGTTCGCGGCGTTGATGGCGTTGCCGTGGGTGGTCGCGATCGCCGTCGAGTACGTGGTGTTCCGGCTGTTCTTCCGGACCGACCTCGACGCGCCGGTGCACGCGCCGGAGACCGCGCCGGCACGTGAGCTGCCGGTGTTCGCGCTGGTCACGGTCGGGCTGACGCTGGTCGGGTTCGTGCTCGCGTCGGCGACCGGAATCGACCCGGCGTGGGCGGCGTGTGCGGGTGCGGGCGCGATGGCGGTCCGTGCGCTCGTTCGCAGGCGCACGACGGTGTTCAAGATCGTGCAGTCCGCGTCGTTGCCGTTCCTCGCGTTCGTGCTCGGCCTCGGTGTCGTGGTGCGGGCGGTGGTGGACAACGGTCTCGACGACGTGCTGAGGCACGTGGTGCCGGGCGGCAACGGCCTCGTCGCCCTGCTCGGGGTGGCGGCGGTCGCGGCCGTGCTGGCCAACGTGATCAACAATCTGCCCGCCGTGCTCGTGCTGCTGCCGCTGGTCGTGCCGTTCGGGTCCGGTGCGGTGCTGGCGGTGCTGCTGGGCGTCAACCTGGGGCCGAACCTCACCTACGCCGGGTCGCTGGCCACGTTGCTGTGGCGGCGGATCGTGCACGACCACGACACCGAGGTGAACCTGCCCGAGTTCACCAGGCTCGGCCTGCTCGCCGTGCCTGCCACCCTGGCCGGCGCCGTCGTGGCACTGTGGGCGTCCCTGCACGTGATCGGAGGATGACCATGACAGTCGTCGTGTGGATCACCGACGACACCTGGCAGTCCAGTGTGGACGCCGCGCGGGAGCACGGCTCCGACTTCCTGCTGCTCTACGTCGGTGACCACGACATTCCCGGTGCTGCCCACGGCGCGTTCGCCGGGCTGTTCGGACGTCACCCGTCCCGCGATCCCGGCAGTCGGTTGGACGACCTCGCCGCCGGTCACGCGTCGAGGTTGCTGGAGGCCGCCGCCGCTCGCCTGGGCCTTCCGTGCACGACGTCCGCGCGGGTGGGACGCGTTGAGCACGAAGTCGTTGCTGCTGCTCAGGATGCCTCTCTGCTCGTGGTGTGCCGTGACGGCGACGTGAGCCACGTCGGTCCGCGCAGCCTCGGGCCGGCGACGCGGTTCGTCGTCGACCACGCGCCCTGTCCGGTGCTGCTGGTCTGGCCTTCGTAAGTTGCGTGTGCGCAACTTTGCGTGTACGCATGTATTTATGAGAGCAAAGGGCATTGCGTACGACACCGGCTTCGTCCGGCACGGCGAGATCTCCGTGCCGGAGTTCGATCTCGAGGTGGTCGCGCGGGACCTGCGGATCATCAGGGACGAGCTGCACTGCAACGCCGTCCACCTCGTCGGCGGTGATCCGGAACGGCTGGAGCAGGCCGCCAGGATCGCCGCCTCGCTGGGCCTGGAGGTGTGGTTCTCGCCGTACCCGCTGGAACTGACGCAGCCCGAGATCCTCGAGCTGTTCGCCGACTGCGCCCGGCGAGCCGAACGGGTCAGGGCCGAGGGCGCCGAGGTCGTGTTCGTGGCGGGTGTCGAGCTGAGCATCATGAACGTCGGGTTCATGGACGGCGACGACGTCCTGGACCGGGTGACCAGGTTGTTCGGCAATCCTGACCGGATCGTGGAGGCCGGCAAGCGGCTCAACGAGTTCCTGGTGAAGGCGGTCGCGGTGGTGCGCGCGGAGTTCCGGGGAAGGCTCACCTACGCCTGCATCCAGTTCGAGCGGGTCGACTGGAGCCTGTTCGACGTCATGTCGTTCGAGCTGATCCGGTCGGCCGAGGTCGCGGACCAGTTCCCCGCGGCCGTGCGAAGCCTGGTGGCGCAGGGGAAGCCGGTGGCGATCACCGGGTTCGGCACGGCGGCCTGGAAGGGGTCGGGTGCCGTCGCGCCGCGCAGCATGGAGATCGTCGAGCACCACGAGGGTCTGCCGGTGCGCGTCAAGGACGGGTACGTCCGGGACGAGGACGAGCAGGCCGGGTACCTGCGCGAGTTGCTGGAGATCTTCGAGGCCGAGCGCGTGGACGCCGCGTTCGTGTACATGTTCGCGCTCAACAACTATCCGCACCGGCCGGACGAGCCGAGCCGCGACCTCGACATGGCCAGTCCGGGCATTGTGAAGGTCTACGACGACCTGCACTGGGAGCCCAAGGCCGCGTTCGGTGCCGTGGCCGAGGTCTACGCGCGGATCTGAAAACCGCTTGGCCTGCTTGGAATGATGGAACACATCATGAGCAGCAGGCTGCGTGCGATCGCCCGCGACACCGTCGAGATCTCGGAGCGAGGCTCCTACTCCGTCGACGACCGCGAGGTCCCGATCGCCGTCACCCCGGCGGTGTCCGGGACCCGGCTCCACCTGCCCGGCGACGAGTTGTCGTTGCCGGCGCAGGGAGAGCTTCCTCGCGTGGACGTCACCAACGAGTCCACTTTGGAGGCGACGCGACGGCTCGGCGGTGACATCGCCGCCCTGGTCTTCGCTTCCGCGCGCAACCCCGGTGGCGGGTTCCTCAACGGCGCACAGGCTCAGGAGGAGAGCGTCGCGCGTGCGTCGGCGCTCTACCCCTGCCTGCTCGCGGCCGGCGACTTCTACCGGCACCACCGCGCGCACGAAGACCTGACCTACACCGACCGCGTGATCTACTCGCCGCGGGTGCCGGTGTTCCGCGACGACAGGGGAAACCTGCTGCCGGAGCCGTACCCGGTCTCGTTCCTGACCGCCGCGGCGCCCAATCTCGGCGCCATCCTGCGCAACCAGCCGGATCGGGCCGAGGGCGTGCCCGCCGTGTTGCTGCGGCGAGCTGCGAGAGTGCTGCAGGTCGCCGCCGCGCACGGGCACCGGCGGCTCGTGCTGGGGGCGTGGGGTTGCGGTGTGTTCGGCAACGACCCGGTGGTCGTCGCCGAGACGTTCCGGAACGCGTTGCAGGACAACAGGTTCTTCGAACACGTCGTGTTCGCGGTGCTCGACGGGCAGAAGGGAACGCCCGCACTGAACGCCTTCGCGGCGGCGTTGGCGTGAGGGCGTTCCCCCAATTCACCTCGTCTCGGTGAACCCATCCGGGATCTGGGTCTTGAGCTGCGCGAGGTTCTCCGGTGTTGGCGGCAGCCACGTCACGTCGAACGGTGCCCCGCCGTCCTGCACCCATCGCCAGCGCACCGGCAGGTAGCTGTTCGCGTCGACCCGCATCTCGGTCGCCACTCCGCCCTTGTCCGAGGCGATGTCCAGTCGCACGGTCTGGGTGCCGTTGATCGGCTCGCCGGGTCCGACGACGGTGATGTGGCCTTCCCGGATCGCCTTCTGGATCTCCTCCGGCGTCCACACCTGGTCTTCTGGCGATTCACCCGGCCTGCTGCGGTACGTCCGCGCCCGGTGGTCGACGAAGACGTCACCGGCTGCCGAACGGCTCAGGTCCACGATCGTCCTGCCGTCGACTGAAGCCCGGTACCGGAACGCGCTGCCGTCCGCGGCGTGCCAGCGTTCGCTCAGGCCCTTTTCTCCTGGCCTGAAGTACTTGTCGCGCTCGTCGGACGGCGCCTGCTCGTGAATCACCATGCCCCGGATGCCTTCCATCGCCGCGTTGGTTCGTTCCAGGACGTGCGCGACCTCGATGGGCGCGGCCTCGGGCTGTTTCTGCGGCACCAGGACGGCAGCGGCGGCCGCCGCAGCGACCAGGGGAACCACGAGCCACGGCCACCTGCGGCGGGTCTGCCCGCGCTTCACCGAGGCGAGCAGCGCGGCGGGGTTGGTCGTCACGTCCGCGACCTCGGCACGCAGCACGGTGCGCACGTCGTCGAGGAGTTCGTTGTCAGGCACCATGAACGTTCTCCCTGATCTGGTCGCCGAGCAGTTCCCGCAACCGTGCGACGGCACGGCTCGTGTGCGCTTTGACGGTCCCCTCGGACGTGCGCAGCGTCTTGGCCGTCTCCGCGACCGACAGGTCGTCGAAGAACCGCAGCACCACCACCTCTCGTTGCCGGCGAGGCAGCTTCGCCAGCGCCCGCCGCAATGCGTCGCGGTCGACCACGGTGTCGGCCGGATCGCGTCCGGCCGTCACGTGTTCGACGTTGGTCAGCTCCTGTTCCGGCACCCGTCTGCGCGCCCGTCGCCACCGGTCGCGCGCCAGGTTGACCAGCACCTGCCGGGTGAACGCCTCGGGTGCCGTGTGGACCGACTTCCAGCGCGTGGCCACGCGCAGCAGCGCCGTCTGCAGGATGTCCTCGGCGTGACCGACGTCCCCCACCAGAAGCACGGCTGTGCGCAGCAGCGCGGTCGACCGGTCCAGCACGAACCGGTCGAAGTCGGCGCTCGTTTCTCGTTGCACGATCAGGTAGACGACCATCCGAAGGCGGCGGTTGACATGGGTTGGCACGCCGATCATGACCGAGAGCGCGACGAGCTCGTCCTCTGCTGCGGCATGTCGATCGGCTAAGAGGATGGCACCTCGGCTGAGCCACGCACGGGCCGCGCGCCCTCGAGGAGACCGTCACGTTCCTCGATCAGGCCTCTGACCTGCAGTGAGCCAGAATGATGCCAAGCTGAGCCAGAAATGCTTGTCCGTGGTGCCACCGTGTGCCATAGTGGTGCCATGGATCTGACCCCGTATGTGGCCTCCCTCGGTCGCGAGCTGCTGACCGCCGTCGAAACCGGCGGCGACGAAGCGAGTGCGCTGGTCGAGCGGTTGACCGTGACGATGGAGTCGGCGATCCGGCTGGCGCTGCTCGAGGCGCTGTCCGCCGCCGCCGACGAGATCACCGCGGACCTGGCGCCGGACTCGGTGCAGGTGCTGCTGCGGGGCCGTGACCCCAAGTTCGTCGTGACGCGCCGGCCGGTCGAGCAGCCGGGCGCCGCCACGCCGGAGCCCGTCGCGGCACCCGCCGAGGACGTGGCGGCCGGCTTCGAGGACGGCACCACCGTGCGCATCAACGTCCGCCTGCCAGAGCCGCTCAAGGCCGCGATCGACGAGGCGGCGGCCAAGGAGGGCCGCTCGGTCAACGCGTGGCTCGTGCGCGCCGCGTCCGCCCAGCTCGCGCCGAAGCCGAGCGAACCGCTGACCGGTGGGCCCGCTCCTTCGTCGCAGCGTTTCGTCGGCTGGGTCCGCTAACCGCACCCGTTCTTCTTCACGTCTCCGACCTGCGGAGACGGTCTTCCGACACCTCCTGAGGGGACAGCCATGCCTTCTTACGAAACCTATGAACCGATTTCCGTACTGCTCGACGTCTACGCGGGCTTCGTGCAGATCCTCGCGAGCGACCGCGCCGACACCGTGGTCGACGTGCGGCCGTCCGACCCGTCCGACCCCTCCGACATCGAGGCCGCGCAGAAGACCCGCGTCGACTTCGCCGACGGCGTGCTGACGATCCGCGGGCAGAAGCGGACGTTCGACTTCTCCAAGAAGACGAGGTCGGTCGACATCGTGATCGAGCTCCCGACGGGGTCCAAAGTGGACGCCGACGTGACGGCGGGCAGCACACGCACCACCGGAGTGCTGGGCCAGACCGAGATCGACATGTCGGCGGGGCACGTCCACGTCGACCGCACCGGGCCGTTGAGGGTCGACACCGGCGCCGGTCAGGTGCGCGTCGGAGCCGTCACGGGCAACGCCGAGGTCAAGACCGGCAGCGGTCAGGTCCGCATCGGTGACGTCACCGGGTCGCTGAACGTCAGGAACTCCAACGGCAACACGGAGATCGGTGTGGTCGGCGGCGACCTGAAGGCCCGCGCGGCCAACGGCGACATCACCGCGGAACGCGTCGGCGGCTCGCTGGAAGCCAAGAGCGCCATGGGATCCCTCATCGTCGGCGAGGTCGTGCGCGACACCGCCTCGCTGAACACCGCCATGGGCAGCATCGAGGTCGGCATCGCCCAGGGCACCGCCGCGTGGCTCGACACCAAGACCAGCTTCGGCCGCGTGCACAACTCGCTGGGTGCGAGCGAAGGCCCTGGTGACGCGGGCGAGACCGTCAAGATCACCGCCCACACCGCCTTCGGCGACATCACGATCCGCCGCGCCTGAGGGGATGACCATGAACGCGATCAAGGCAACCGGCCTGCGCCGCTCGTACGGCGACCACGAGGTGCTCAAGGGCGTCGACCTGAACGTCCAGCGCGGCACCGTCTTCTCTTTGCTCGGCGCGAACGGCGCCGGCAAGACCACCATGGTCAAGATCCTGTCCACGCTGATCCGCGCGGACGCCGGCAGTGCTTCCGTCGCGGGCCACGACGTGGCGAGCGATCCCAACGCGGTCCGCGCCGCGATCGGGGTCACCGGCCAGTTCTCCGCCGTCGACAACCTGATGACGGGCCGCGAGAACCTGAAGCTGATGGCCGACCTGCACCACCTCGGCCGTGCGGAGGGCAAGCTCAAGGTCGAACGGCTGCTGGAGCAGTTCGACATCGCCGACGCCGCGGACAAGTCGGCGTCCACCTACTCCGGCGGTATGCGTCGGAGGCTCGACCTCGCGATGACGTTGGTGGGAACGCCGCAGGTGATCTTCCTCGACGAGCCGACCACCGGTCTCGACCCGCGCAGCCGCCGGGCCATGTGGGAGATCGTGCGCAGGCTTGTGGCCGACGGCATCACGATCTTCCTCACCACCCAGTACCTCGACGAGGCCGACGAGCTCGCGGACCGGATCGCCGTGCTGAACAACGGGAAGATCGTCGCCGAGGGCACCGCGGACGAGCTCAAACGCCTCATCCACGGTGGGCACGTCCTGTTGCAGTTCAACGATCCCCGCCACCTCGAAGCCGCTGCCCGGGTGGTGCGCAACGCCTCCCGCGACGGTGAGGCGCTCGCGTTGCGCGTGCCGAACGACGGCAGCGTCAGCTCGCTCAAGGCACTGCTCGACCAGCTCGACGAGCACTCGGTGCCGGTCGACTCGCTCAGCACGCACACCCCCGACCTCGACGACGTCTTCCTCGCCCTGACCGAGAAGGTGCACCAGCCATGACCTACGTACTGACCGACTCGGCGACCATGGTGCGCCGCAACCTGAAGCGGATGATCCGCTACCCGTCGATGACGTTCCAGCTGCTGATCATGCCGGTCGTCTTCCTGCTGCTGTTCGTCTACGTCTTCGGCGGCACGCTCGGCGCCGGCATCGGCGGACCGACCGGCGGCCGGGCGGAGTACCTGAACTACGTCACGCCGACGATCATCCTGATGGCCATCACCGCGGCGGTGCAGGGCACGTCGATCTCGATCGCGATGGACATGACCGAGGGAATCGTCGACAGGTTCCGCACCATGGCGATCGCTCGAGTGTCCGTCCTCACTGGACACGTCATCGGCAGCCTGGTTCAGACCGTGCTCGCCATGACGTCCGTGTTCGGTGTCGCGGTGGCGATCGGCTTCCGCCCGCAGGCGAGCTTCGCCGAGTGGCTCGCGCTGGTGGGGCTGCTGGTGGGCATGGCGTTCGCGCTGATCTGGTTCTCCGCCGCGCTGGGACTCGCGAGCAAGACCGTCGAGGGATCGAGCAACATCGGTCTGCCGCTGATCCTGCTCCCGTTCTTCGGCAACGGTTTCGTGCCCACCGACTCGATGCCCACGGCCCTGCGCTGGTTCGCCGAGTACCAGCCGTTCACTCCGTTCATCGACGCGTTGCGCGGCCTGCTGATGGGCACGCCGATCGGCAACAGCGGCTACATCGCCTTCGGCTGGTGCGTCGTCATCGGCCTCGGCGGCTACCTCTGGTCCAAGAAGCTCTTCAACCGCGAATCCACCCGCTGAAGGAGAACCCTGTGATGCAGCACGGACTTCCCATGGACCGCGACGTCACCCCGTTCGATCCGCCCGCCCGGATCACCGAGCTGAGGTCGACCCGCCCGGTCAGCCCGATGCTCTTCCCCGACGGCCACGAGGGCTGGCTGATCACCGGCTACGAAGCGGTACGGGCGGCGTTAGCCGACACCAGGTTCAGCAGCAGGCAGGACCTGGGCATCCTGCACGTGCCGTACCCGGTGCCCGGCATGCCGGAGCAGACCGAGCCGTCCCCGCAGGTGCCCGGCCTGTTCCTGGCCATGGACCCGCCGGACCACACCCGGTTGCGGCGCAAGCTCACCGGAGCGTTCACCGTCAGGCGGATGAAGGCTCTGGAAGAGCACATCATCGAGATCACCGAACGGCAGCTGGACGAGTTGGCGAGCCTCACGCCGCCGGTCGACCTCGTGCAGGCGTTCGCGCTTCCGGTGCCGTCACTGGTGATCTGCGAGATGCTCGGGGTGCCCTACGACGACCGGGAGTCCTTCCAGCACAACTTCTCCAGGTTCATGGAGAGGGACATCGACCTCGAAGAGAAGATGGCCATCTGGGTCGCGCTGAACACGTTCCTGGCCGAACTGGTCACGGCCAAGCGCGCCGAGCCCGGCGACGACCTGCTGTCCGACCTCGCCCGCGACGAGGACCTCAGCATCGAGGAACTGGTCGGCATGTCGTTCCTGCTGCTGCTCGCCGGCCACGAGACGACGGCGAACATGTTGGCGCTGGGCACTTTCGCGCTGCTGGAGCACCCGGACCAGCTGGCCGCGCTGCGGGACCAGCCAGCGTTGATCCCGGACGCTGTTGAAGAGCTGTTGCGGTACCTGGCGGTCGGCGACATCTTCTTCCGCTATGCCGCCGAGGACATCGAGTTCTTCGGGGAGACGATCCGCGAGGGCTCGACGGTGGTCGTGTCGCTGCTGGCGGGCAACCACGACTCCGCGAAGTTCGAGCACGCGGACACGCTGGACGTGCATCGCAACGCTCGCGGGCACCTGGCGTTCGGGCACGGCATCCACCAGTGCCTCGGACAGCAGCTGGCCCGCATCGAGATGCGCGCCGGGTTCGAGGGACTGCTGCGCCGGTTCCCGAGCCTTCACCTCGCGGTGGAGGCCCGCGAGGTGAAGCTCAAGACGGACATGAACATCTACGGCGTGCACGCCCTGCCCGTCACCTGGGCACAGGACGCCTGATCAGCCGATGTTGAGCCGGAACTGCTGTTCCCCGGTACCCGCCACGCAGTCCCAGATGTTGAGGATCACGCGGTCGTCCGTGCTGGCCCACGGCACGTCGAGGCACCGGTTGCTGTAGCGGCTGACGAAGTTGTAGTACCCGTTGCCGAGGTCGTCGAGCCGCCACTGCTGGGTCAGGCTGCCGTTGCAGTTGAACTGCTGGGTGCGGGCACCGTTCCACCAGCCGCCGGACTCGATGTCGATGCACTTGCGGCTGCTCTGGTTCGAGATCTCGTAGAAGCCGTCGCGGTTCTGCAGGAACAGGAACTTCGCGGCGGGCGTGTGGTCGCAGTGGTACTGCTGGATCCACGCGCCGTTGTCGCCGGACTGGCCCGCCAGGTTCACGCACTTGCCGCTGTTGCGGTTGATCGCCTCTGCGTAGAACGCGCCGGGCGCGGCGCTGGCGGGTGCGGTGATCGTGGCCAGTGCCGCGATCGCCATACCGGCGGCGAGGGCGATGCCCCGGACGATTCTGCTGCGCATGTGTCGAACTCCCAACTGGTGTGGATTGCTTCCCCCTCGGGGTGTGGCACAAGCTAGGCGGAGAATCCGGTGGCACGTAAGGGAACGAGCGGCCAATGGCCGCTACCGGCCAGGGGGAGGTGACCGGGTCCGGACAGTGTCCGGATCCGGTCGTTCCGCGGCGGGCGCCCAGCGTTTAGGTTGCGCGCATGGGATTGCGGAAAGTTCTGCTCGCCGTCGCGGTGAGCCTGTCGGCGCTGATCGTCACGCCGGCCCAGGCGGCGGAGCCGTGTCCGTTGTGGGAGCGGCAGGTCTTCGCCATCACGGCGTCGGGCGGCCTGGTCGAGCACGCGTTCTGCCTCGACGCCGACCGCACGGTGTCGCGCTGGGTCCGGGAGAACGTGGTCGCGACCTCGGGCTGGGACAACGTGTCCACGGCCTTCTGGTCGGGCGAGGTGTACGGCGTCGGGGTGTACTACCGCGTGATCGGCCCCGCGCTGTACTGGTCGGGCGATCTCGTGTCGTGGCAGCGGATCGGCGCCACCACCGACTGGAGCCGCTTCACCTCGCTGATCTCCACCCAGCCCGGCGTCATCTACGCCGTCGAACCGTCCGGTGCGGTGCGCCGCCTGACACACCTGGGCTGGCAGAACGGCGCGGACACGTGGGCCGGCAGTGTTGCGGCGGGCAACCTTCCCGGTGGGAGCGTGCTGCTCGGCCACCCCCGCGACGGGTTCGCGGCACTGACCAGCGCCGGTCTCGAGAACGTCGTCACCGTGTGGTCGGACGACTTCGGCGTGGTCAAGCTCCGCATCACCGTGCCGGTCGGCGTGGACCCGGCCTCCGTCGTGCCGTTCGACCTGCAGCAGAAGTACCGGAACTCGGGCTTCGGGCTCACCTCCGCGGGCAAGCTCGTCGTCCTGCTGCCGATCAACTGCGGGAAGCTCAAGCGCGACTGGCGGGCCGACGACGAGACCGGCGGTGGCTACCGCAAGATCTTCGGCGGTGGCTACCAGCAGCGCGGCGTCGCGCCGGTCGAGTGGCAGTGCGCCGGACCTGGCGGGCCCGCGAACTAGTCCAGCCAGCCGTCGCGGACGATCATCGCGGTCGCCGTGATCCGGTTGTCCACGCCGAGCAGGTCGAGTGCGGCGGAGATGTGCCGCCGCACCGTCCGTTCGCTCACGTCGAGGTGACGGGCGATCGCGGCGTCGGTCATCCCGCCGATCATCAACCGCAGCACCGTGCGCTGATGAGCGGAGAACTTGCTCACCGTGCCGTTGTCGTGCAACGGAAGCGCGTTGTTCCACAGCATCTCGAAGTACATGCGCAGGGCGGACACGATGACCGGAGCCCGGACCAGCACGGCACCTTCCATGCCGGTGCGGTCCAACGGCAGCAGCGCCGCGCGGTCGTCGACGAGCACCATCTTCATCGGCAGCTCCGGCAGAACCCGCAGCTGCCACCCGCCTTCCGCACATCGTCTGACCATCTCGCCCGCGAACGGCAGGTCCAGCACGGGTCTGGAGTAGATGTTGCGGAACTGGACACCGCGTTCGAGCACGGCGGCCGGCGGCACCTTGGCCGACCGGCCGTCCGGCGGGTTGCGGTAGTGCTCGGTCTCGAGGTTGGAGAAGTCGCGTTCGGCGGACAGGCACAGCTCGACGGACAGCGCGCCGATCTCCGCCGGGTCTGTGTGGACGCTGATGCCGCTGTCGTCCCGGTCCGCATTGGCGACGAATTCTTTTTGCAGCACATGCATTTGCTCGCGCGCTCGCACGATCATGCGGTGCTGGTCGAGGAGCTGGCGTTGCACGGTGATCAGCGCCTGGTCGACCGCGCGCGACGGTTCGACCGGGACGATCACGGGTTCGCCCACGAACCTCTTGCGGGCGAACCCGGCCTCGACCAGCTCCTCGACCTCGGGAGCGTCGGTGATCGGCAGCTGGCCCGCGCGCAGCAGCCGTTGGTAGAGCTCGGCGGCTGATGCGTTGAGCAGCCCGGCCAGCAAGTCCGTCATTTCCGCTCTCCTCCACGACGTGGCGGAGAACCTAGCCGACGACTGCTAAACGGGTTTTACAGCCTCACACCGTGAAGCCTCCGTCGACGTTGATGCTGGCACCGGTGATGTACGCACCCGTGACACCCGCCAGTGCGGCAACGACTTCGGCGATTTCTGCCGGCTGTCCGTAGCGTCCCAATGCGGTCAGTCCGCGAATCGTGTCCGCCATCGGCCCGTCCGCCGGGTTCATGTCCGTGTCGGTAGGACCGGGGTTGACGATGTTCGCGGTGATGCCACGCGGCCCCAGTTCGCGCGCGAGGCCTTTCGTCATGCCGATGAGCGCTGTCTTGCTGGCGGAGTACAACGCGAAGCCGGGAAACGGCGCGTACACGGCAACGTTGCTGCCGATGCTGATGATGCGCCCGCCCTCGCGCATGTGCCGCGCCGCCGCCCGTGACGCGAGAAACGGCGCGCGCACGTTCACCGCCATGGTGCGGTCGAACTCTTCCTGGCCGAGGTCGTCCAACGGTCCAACTTCGAACACGCCCGCGTTGTTCACGAGGATGTCGAGCCGGCCGAGTTCCGCCGCGGTCTCTTCCACCGCCGCCACAACGGCTTTCGGGTCCTCGCTGTCCGCCTGGATGGCGAGGACGTTGTCCGGCTTGGTGTTCTGGTACGTCACGGCGACTCGCGCGCCCAGTGCGGCGAGCTTGAACGCCACAGCAGCCCCGATCCCGCGGCTTCCGCCGGTGATCAGGGCTGCTTTTCCTTCAAGTGATCCCATTCCGTCGAGCCTGGCGGAGATCACGTCGAGGATCTGGCGGGAATCGGACCGTCAGTTGTTGCCTCGGGTGTAGGCCCAGGCGGTCCGGTTGAGGGAGTCCTCGACACCGGTGAAGCCCTCGTTGGGGTTGAGCACGTCCTCCTGGTAGTCGACGTCGACGTCGTCCGCCGTGCCACCGATGGCGTCCGGCCCGACCCCGAACATGCCCTTCGGGTTGCCGCCCTGGTCCATGATGCTGTTGACCGCGTTGAACTGGTCCTGGTGCCAGCTACCGGACATGTGCCCGGCCTCGTGGGCGGTGATGTTGCCGATCGCCCTGCCGATGAACGCGGTCTTGTTGACCGTGGCCGGGGTGATGTAGGTGTTCAGCGAGGTGGCGGACTGGCCGGCGGGCTTGCTGAGCACGTCCAGCAGCACCAGCGCGGTCTCCTCCTTGCCGAAGTTGCCCGCGTCGATCGACTGCGCGATGCCGACGGTCGAGATGCCGGACTCGGCGATGGTGCCACCGACGACCACCCGACTGACGTTCTTCTGGCCCCACGGGTCGGCGTGGTCGCGGCTGTTGAGCACGCGCACGGCGAACCGCTTGTTGGTGCCCTTGGCGGCGAGATCGTGCTCGATGTTCTCGCGCACGGTCGCGACCACGGAGTCGATCACGGCGTTCTCGTCGGCGGCGGTGAGACCCCACGCGGGCAGGAAGTTCCTGAGCGGTGAGAGGTCCCGGTTGCCGGCCGGCTCGGCGCCGAAGATCCGGGTGTTGACGCGGGCGCCGTCGAAGTCGAGGTAGATCGAGAGCACCTCGGGGCGCGGGTTGAGCTCCGAGCCGGGGCGGTAGGCCTCGACCGTGACGTCATAAGCGCCGTCACCGTTCTCGACGCCAACGGTGTAGCGGCCGTCCTTCGGTGCCACGAAGTCCGCGACGGCGTTGCCACCGGCGGGCATCGGCGAGGTCTCGGCGTAGAGGAAGCTGACGTCCTGCGACGAACCGAAGACCTCGCGCCCGGCCGGGTCGTGGATCATGACCCTGGTGGCCCTGCCCGCCGCCGACGCGCCGAGCACATCGCCCGCCTTGAGGTCGACCGAGAAGAAGTCCCTGTCCACCTGGCCGTCCCCGGTCGCGATGGTCAGGTCGTACGCGCCCTCGGTGGTGACGTGCTTGCCGGTGCCGGGCTTCAGCGGGTCGGCCGGGATCCCGCCGGGGCCCGCGCCCGCGACCATGACGTAGACGTCGGTGCCCGGCTGCACGAAGACCCGCAGCCTGCTGTCCGTGGTGCCCACGAGGTTGTCGTTCTGGCCCTGCAGCTGGCCGTTCACGTCGAACGCGGCGAGCAACGTGTCCAGGCCGCCGGTCGGCGTGTGCGTCTCGACGGTCGCCCACTGACCGGTCGCGCCGCCGGTCAGCTTGTAGAAGTCGTGGTCGCCGGAGCCGTCACCCGCGCTGCCGTACGGGCCGTCGCCGATCGTGCCGCTGGTCCGCACGGCCCTGCCCTGCGCGGGCACGTGGGTGTCGCCGGCGTTCGGAACGGCGTCGTTCATCTCGGGGAACGGCGTGACGACCGGGATGGTCGGGTCGCCCGCGAGGTCACCCGTCAGCTTGAGCTTCGGGTTCTTGCCGCGTCCCGTGCCGAACCCGGCCACGTGCTCGGCGTTGGCGGGCGTGTCGTTCGCGCCTTGCCCGGTCTCCTTCTCGCTGTAGGCGAGCGGCGAGCCCGCGGTGCGCACCTTGGTCCGCGACTGCTTGCGGGACTCGCGGTTCTGCTGCACCGCGTTCCAGTCGATCTTGGCCTCGGCAGGCAGGAAAGCCAGCATCGGATCGGGCTGGCTCACCTGCTGCGCGACGGGTTCCGCGGCCGACTGACCTGCGGCGACGAGTGACAGTGCCACACCTGCGGCGAGCACGCCGAACAGCCTTTTGCGCATGTGTAGTTCCCCCAGTTCGGTGTGTCACCGAGGAAACCAGCGCGTCGTGCGGTGGACGAGCCTTTTGGTGAGGCTTTGTCCACTTCCGGACAATCAGGCGGCTTTGCGCAGGGGTGCCGCGACCTCGTGCAGGTACTCCAGCACGTACCCGTACGACCGGAACAACCCGCACTGCGCGTAGGAGATCCCGCGCTGCTGGCAGAACTCGCTGACGATCAGCTGCGCGTGCTTCAAGTTCGGCCGCGGCATGCTCGGGAACAGGTGGTGTTCGATCTGATAGTTCAGCCCGCCCAGCAGGAAGTCGACGAACCAGCCGCCGCGCACGTTGCGGGACGTCAGCACCTGCTTGCGCAGGAAGTCGAGCGTGTGCCCGGCCGACAGCACCGGCATGCCCTTGTGGTTGGGGGCGAAGGAACATCCCATGTAGAAGCCCCACAGCGCCTGGTGCACCAGCACGAACGCGATCGCGTACACGGGGGAGAGGACCCAGAAGACCGCGGTCAGGTAGACGACGACGTTGGCGATCATCAGCGCCCGCTCACGCCCGGAGTGGCGGATCGAGTGCCAGTGCAGCGCGAAGCCTTCGAGCAGCAGCAGCGGGAAGAACAACGCTGCCTGGTGCGACGCGATCCACCGCAGCAGACCCTGCTTGGACTCGCCCTGGCGCTGCGTGAACGCGAGCACCGAGATGTCGACGTCCGGGTCCTCGTCCTCGTGGTTGGGGTTGGCGTGGTGCCGGTTGTGCTTGCCCACCCACCAGTCGTAGCTGACGCCGACCAGCCCGCTGTGGCCGTACCCGATGATCTCGTTCCACCGCCGCGACGCGAAGATCTGCTTGTGCCCGGCGTCGTGCCCGATGAACGCCAGCTGCGTCGACATGAACGCCAGCACGGCCGCCACCGCCAACTGCCACCACGAGTCGCCGAGCAGGGCGAACGTGACCCACGCCCCCGCGTAGACCAGCAGGTTCGCGCTGATCCTGGCGATGTAGTAACCGCGCCGCCGAGCAAGCAGGCCGGCCTGCTTGATCTCGGTGGACAACTGGGCGAAGTCGCTCGCCTGCCGGAGTGTCATTTGCGCATAATGCCCGGTCGCGGCGTCCACGCAATGCACGGGCGATGAAGTAGGTGCGAAACCCACGCGTCGCGCGGCTACCAGGCGACCAAACAGAACGGGTGTCCGGCTGGATCCGCGTAGACGTCGAACGTCTCGCCACCGCCCTCCAGCCTGCGCGCACCGAGCGCCAGCACCTTCTCCCCGGCCGCTTCGCGGTCGTCAACGCGCACGTCGAAGTGCATGTGCGCCGACTCGCCGGGCCAGGCCGGGGGGCGCCAGGTCTTCACTCGTGCGAACGCCACGCCGGGACGGTCGGGGGCGTCTCCGATGACGACCCAGTCCGGCTCGTCCTGGACGCGGACCATGCCGAGCAGTTTCTCGTAGAACTCCGCGAGTGCCCGCGGGTCGGGGCAGTCGATCACCAGGCCGTGCCAACGTCCGATCATGAACGGATTGTGGCCGCCTATGCGGACAACTACTGTCCTGATGTCGGCTTGCGGGCGACGAGCCGTTCCACCAGGCCGAGCTTGAACCGCTGCCGTTGCTCTATTTCCAGACCCCGAGCCTCGACCAGGCGCAGCGGCCGGCGCAGGAAGTGCTCTCCCGCCATCGGGACCGTCACCCGTTCCGCGAGCCACTGAACACCGCGCGTGAGGCGGGACGTGCCGGCGACGTGGTCGAGGAGGATCAGCCGCCCGCCGGGACGCAGCACCCTGACCATCTCCCCGACCGCGGCCTCGTGGTCGGGAATCGCGCACAGGCCGAGCGTGCACACGACCGTGTCGAACCTCGCGTCACCGAACGGCAGAGCGTGCGCCGTGCCCTGCTGCAGCGTCACGGCGCGGCCGAGGGCCTGGGCGCGGGACCGGGCGAGGCCGAGCATCCGCTCGCTCAGGTCGAGGCCGGTGAGGACGACGTCGGCGGGGTAGTGGGGCAGGTTGAGCCCGGTGCCGACGGCGACCTCCAGCACCTCGCCGGACGCCTGGGAACACGCCCACCGGCGGGAGTCGCCGAAGAGTCGGCGGTCCAGGACGCCCATCTCCCTGTCGTAGGAGGCCGACTTGCGGTCCCAGTACCGCTGCCAGCGGGCGCCCCGGTCAGCCATGGCCCCTCGCCCCGCGACGAAGCGCGAAGTAGAGCTCCTCGGACAGCTCGGCGCGATCGGGAGCGGGTGCGGTGGTCGCCAGCCGCCACGAGTGGTCGGCGCCGTCCGTGGCACAGGCCAGGCAGCTGATGCTGGCCTCACCGTCCCGCACGACCGCCCGGAACTGGGAGTGGCCGAGCGTGTGCCGGCCGAGCTTGCACCTCGCGGGCTTGTAGAGACCGTTTCGAGCTGACCGTTGACCTGTGAGGATGCCCGACGCCGTCCTAGTCGTCGGATGGCCGGAAAGTTTCGGGTAGGCGCGTGGCGTCAGGTGGCTGTTTCAACCTCTGGCTGCGCTTACAGCGGCCGGATCGTTCGGTCTGGTTGGGTGTGGTTAGGCGGTTTGGGCCCTGGTCTCCACGTCGACGAGCGTGGTGGAGCTGGATGCGGCCGGTTTCAGGTGGGGCAGCGGATGGCCTGGACGGCGGTGTCGTAGAGGTCGAGCATGTCGGCTTGTCCGCCCAGGCGTACCCATTCCTCGTTGGCCACCTGCAGGCAGACGATCGCTGCGGCGGCGATCGCGCGTGCTTGCAGGGTGCGGCGGTCGGTGTCGGGCAGTCGCGGTTCGATCAGTGGTGCGAACAGGTCCTGCCAGCGGGCTTGTTTCTCGGCGTGCCCGGCGCGCAGGGAGTCGTTGCCGAACAGCAGCGTGATGAACTCCAGCCGCCCCTCGGCGGTCATGTCGATCTCCTCGAGCACCTCGAACGCCGCGCGCAACGCCACCCAGGGATCCTCGTCGGCCGGGCGCTGGGCGAGGCATGCGGCGATCAGTTCGCCTTGTTCGGCGAGGCTGCTGAGCGCGAGGTCCTCCTTGCTGCGGAAGTAGTTGAACAGGGTTCGCCGGGAGATGCCCGCGGCGGCGGCGACCTCTTCGAGGGTCGTGTTGTCGTAGCCCTTCTCGGCGAACAGCTCGATGGCGGTCCGGGCGAGCAGTGAGCGGACGACGGTGCGGGTCTGTTCGCGCAGGGGTGTCTGTTTTGTAGCCATGCACCGATGGTACTTCATCTCACACAATGCACATGCTTGCACTCAGTGCAAGCATGTGCGTAGAGTGAACGGCATGAGCAAAGTTGATTACCGCAGCCAGACCGTCATCGTCACCGGCGCCAGCTCCGGCCTCGGCGCCGAATTCGCCCGCCAGCTCGCCCGCCGCGGCGCGAACCTCGTGCTGGTGGCCCGCCGGGCCGACCGGCTGGAGAGCCTGGCCGGCGAGCTCACCCGCGCCCACGGCGTCACGGTGACCACCGTCGCCCGCGATCTCGGCCTGCCCGACGCCGGCCGCACCCTGCGTGCCGAACTCGAGTCCCGCGGCATTTATGCCACTGGGCTGGTCAACAACGCGGGCTTCGGCACGCACGACGCGTTCACCGACGAGGACCCCGACCGCCTGCAGAGCATGATCGCGCTGAACATCGCCTCGCTGGTCGACCTCAGCCGCGCCTACGTCGGCCCGCTGACCGCCACCGGCAACGGCATCCTGATCAACGTCGCCAGCCTGCTCGGCTTCCAGCCGAACCCGTACATGGCTGTCTACGGCGCCACCAAGGCCTTCGTCCTGAGCTTCACCGAAGCGCTGTGGGAAGAAAGCCACGGCACCAGCCTGCGCGTGCTGGCCGTGGCCCCCGGCGCCACGAAGACCGAGTTCTACGACGCCGCCGGCCAGAACGCCGACTACGGCACGAAACGGGCCACCCCCGAGCAGGTCGTCAAGATCGCCCTGGACACCCTCGACCGCCGCTCCGCACCCCCGTCGGTGATCACCAACAGCGGCTCGCTCGCCGTCGCCAGCAAGCTCCTGCCCCGCCGCACCATGGTCCGGATCATGGGCTGGGCCGCCCGCCGCTCGCGCCCCGAGACGGCCGCCACCCGCTGAGGAAAGCCCGCACGCCCAGCCCTCCACCGCCATCCGCACCAGTTGAGGAGCACCGTCATGACCGTCACCGACGTCACCGCCCAGCCGACCGACGCCGAGCGTTTCCAGCACCTCCTGCAGGTGCAGCGCGCCGCCTATCTCCGCGACGGCGCACCGTCCCTCGCAGCACGGCTCAACGATCTGGCCCGGCTCAAGGCGGCGCTGATCGCCCGGCGCGGCGCCATCGAGGAAGCGATCGACACCGACTTCGGGCACCGCTCACGCCACGAGACCGCGTTCATGGAGATCGTCGGCGTGGTGCAAAACATCGACTACCTGCGGCGCAACCTGCGCCGGTTCATGCGCCCCACCCGCCGGCACATCGACCTGCTGCTGCGCTTCGGCAGCAACCGCATCGAGTACCAGCCGCTGGGCGTGGTCGGCGTCATCTCCCCGTGGAACTACCCCGTCAACCTGTCCCTGGTGCCCGTGCTCACCGCGATCGCCGCCGGCAACCGGGTCATGCTCAAACCCTCGAAGCTGACGCCGGCGACCAACGCGGTGCTCGCGGCGATGCTGGCCGATCTGTTCCCGCCGGAGCAGGTGACCATGGTCAGTGGTGACGGCTCCGCGTTCTCCAGCCTGCCGTTCGACCACCTCGTCTTCACCGGCAGCACCGAGGTCGGCCGGGCCGTGATGAAGGCCGCCAGCGAACACCTCGTCCCCGTCACCCTCGAACTCGGCGGCAAATCGCCGACCATCGTGGCCAGGGGACACGTCACGGATCAGGCCGTGTCCGACATCGTCTTCGGCAAACTCCTGTCCGGCGGGCAGACCTGCATCGCCCCCGACTACGCCCTGGTCCACGAATCCGAGATCGACACCTTCATCACCGCCTACGACCGGCTCGTCAAGGCCGCCTACCCGGCCGGCCCGACCAGCGACGACTACACCTCCATCGTCAACGACAAGGAGTACCAGAACCTCACCAGCCTGATCGACGACGCCCGCGCCCACGGCGCCCGCATCATCGAAGTCGGACATCGGCCCGGCGACGCCGCCGACCGCCCGCACACCCTCGCCCCGACCGTCGTACTCGGCGTCACCGACGACATGCGCATCGCCCACCAGGAGATCTTCGGCCCCATCCTGCCGATCTTCGGCTACCGCACCATCGACGACGCCATCGACCACGTCAACGCCCGGCCCCGACCCCTCGCCCTCTACTACTTCGGCGACGACGGCCCCGACCGGCGCAGGGTCCTGGACTGCACCACCTCCGGCAATGTCACCATCAACGGCACCCTCATGCACGTCGCCCAGGACGACCTGCCCTTCGGCGGCGTTGGTGCCAGCGGAATGGGCAAATACCACGGCATCGAAGGCTTCCGCACCCTCAGCCACCCCAAAGGCATCTACACCCAAGGCCGCTGGAACGCCACCCGCCTGCTGCGCGCCCCCTTCACCAAGCGCACCGACACCCTGCTCAACTTCTTCCTCCGCTGAACGAGGCATCACCCGCGCCCCGCAGGACCCCCGAACACCACACCCCACGAGCGCGGTCGGCCGCTGGTCGAGACCATCGGCGGCTCGGCGCAGACCGCGAGCGGCGACGGCGAGCACCAGAGCCCGCCACCACCCGTGCAACGGCCAGACCCTGGCCGCGGCGAACACCCTCTGAAAAGGAAACCCACCGATGACTGACCACGACCTCGTTCTGGTCACCGGCGCCGGCGGCGTGGGCCGCCTCGTCACCGAGCGGCTGCGCGCGCAGAACGTGCCGGTCCGCGTCCTGGTCCGCCGCGAGGACGACCGCGCGGACCAGGTGCGGGCATTGGGCGCCGAGGTCGTCACCGGCGACCTGACTCAGGCCGACACGGTGGCGGCCGCGCTCGACGGCGTCCGCCGCACGTACTTCGGGCTCAGCGTGTCACCGGACCACCTGCTCGCGGCGACCGTCCTGGCCACGGTCGCCAAGGCACACGCCGAACTCGACGTGCTGGTCGACCTGTCGCAGATGACGGTGTCGCAGATGACCGCCACCAGCACCGCGGAATCCCACCAGCAGCGGCTGCACTGGCTGGCGGAGCAGGTGCTGGACTGGTCCGGCCTGCCCGTGGCGCACGTGCGCCCCACTACGTTCCTCGACAACCCTTTGTTCACCGCCCTCGCGGCACGGTCGATCCGCGACAACGGCACGCTGGCACTGCCGTTCGGCACCGGACGCACCTCGCCGATCGCCGCCGACGACGTCGCCGGGGTGGTCGCGACCATCCTGCTCGATCCCGGCGACCACGCCGGGAAGGTCTACGAACTGACCGGACCGCGCACGCTCGACATGACCGAAGTGGCCCAGGAGTTCTCCACGGCGCTCGGCCGCACGGTGACCTATCAGGACGTCCCCCTGCACCGGTGGCGCACAGAAGTACTCGCGCACGCGGGCCTGCCCCAGCACACCGAGCAGCACATCGCGACCATGGCGCAGCTGCACCACGAGAACCGCTACGACAGGGCGACCACCGACGTCGAGCGCATCACCGGGCAGCGGCCCCTGACCGTCGAGGAGTTCGTCGCCGTCCGCAAGGACTTCTACCTCGGCTGACTGCCACAGCAATCTCAGGTCCGTCGCGGCCGATGGTCGGTCGTGAGCTTGCCATCAACGATCCGCCCCTTCCCGCGCCCTCTCACCACTCATCCGCATTCGACAGGAGCACAGCCATGCACGGCACCTTCACGGTCATCGACAAGGGCCCGGTCCGCATCCACAGCTACAGCGCGCCCGAGGACGGCCTGGGCGTCACCACCCAGCTGATCGAGACGCCGTCGCGGATCATCGCCGTCGACGCGCAGTTCGTCCTGGCCTACGCCGACGAGGTCGTCGCCTACGCCAAGAGCCTTGGCAAGCCGCTCGACCGCCTCGTCATCAGCCATGCGCATCCGGACCACTACCAGGGCGCGGCCCGCTTCGGCGTCCCCGTGCACGCCCTGCCGGAGACCGTCGCGGAGATCGTCGCCATGGGTGCCAAGACGGATCTGCCCACCGGCGCCGCGATCCCGCTTGCCGATATGACTCCGACCGTGGAGATCACCCCGGGCACCGAGGTCATCGACGGCATCCCGTTCGTGGTCGAGAAGGTCACCGGCGGCGAGATCCACACCACCCTCGTGATCAAGCTGCCCGAGCAGGGTGTCCTGGTCGCTCAGGACGTCGTCTACAACCGAACCCACCTGTGGTTGCTGGACAAGGACTTCGACGGCTGGCAGGCCAACATCGACCGCTTCGCGGCCCAGACCGAGTACGACACCATCCTGCCCGGCCACGGCGAGCCGACCACCCCCGCCATCTGGGCCGAGCTCACCGACTACGTCAATGCCGGCCGGGAGCTGCTCGGTGACGACGGCGACGCCTACAAGAAGGCCATCACCGAGCGCTACCCCGCCTACCAGGGCGCAGCCCTCATCGACGTTGCCAACGCCTACATGTTCGGCCCCAAGAACTGAGTCCGCTCCGGCCTTGAACTCCGGCGGATAGTGCTTCATCGCCATCTATGCAGGACTCCAGTCCACCCTGACCATCAAGGTCCGAGTGTGTCAGGTGTCCAACTTCCGGGGTGAAGTCCCGCCGCCGTTCTGAAGAAGGCTGGTCATGTAGCTGGGCTGGATGGGAGATCGCGGGTCTCCGCGAATTCCAGTGGCTGGGCTCGCGGCCTCTTCCGCGTCAGGGGTGACGGCCGTCGAGGCGGCGAACCTTGCCGGCGGCTTCGAGGTGTTGCCGTAGCTGATGGTTGTCCAGGGTGAGCCGTTGGATGTTCGAGATGGCGAGCTCGAGGTGTTGTCTGAGTTCGTGGTTGTCCTGGCGGAGCTTGTTGTTGTCGCGTTTGAGCTGTTCGAACTGGCTGACGGCGTCGGGGTCGTGGGGTGATGGCTGCGACCGCTGCTGGTTGAGCTCGGTGGCGATGTCGGGGAAGTTGCGGCGGAACGTGGTGTTGGCGAGCCCGATGTGGCGTGCCAGGGCCAGGACGGTCGGTGGCTTGCCGGCGGCTTCAGTGAGGTGCGAGATCGCGGTGCGGATCTCGGCGCGCGTCGGCAGGGCGGTGCGGCGGGTCACGAGGTCTCCGGAACGTGGCGGTCGAGGAAGTGGCTGATTTGATCGCGCCGGCTGCGGAGGCGGTGCTGCAGCAGCGGAGGCAGGCTCGGCCGTAGGGCGAGCTCGTGGTCGACGCGGTCCCGTTCAGCGCGCAGCGCGGCGATGTTGTCGGTGGTGAGCGCGACGTTGGCGCATTCGAGCGGCCGGCAGTTGCCCAGGGTCGGGCGGGTGATGCCGTGGTTGTCCCGGCGCTGGTGGCAGAGTGCCTTGTCGCGGTTGAACACGCAGGTGGCGAACGTGCCGGGATAGATGGCTGGGTCCTCGCGCTGCAGAAGCCGCCGGAGGCGGTGTGGATCGGTGAGCACGGTGCCGCTGAACCTGGCCCGGTCGGCGAATCCGTCCAGTCGGTGCCGGGCTTCGTCGGCGGCTGGTCCGGCGATGTCGGTGTGCTCGTGGGTGTCGATCAGCGCGAGGAGGTGTTCGCCTCTGGCCAGGGCCTGTTCGCCTTCGACCTCGGCGCGGAAGCCGGCGTCGGAGGTGCCGGCGTAGCCCTCGAACATTTGGACGCTCAGGTGCCGGTATTGGATGGCGCCGGCGATCGAGCCGCCGGGGCGGCGGGCGATGAACCAGGCCAGGGTGCGGCGGAACTGTCGGGTCGACAGCCGCCAGGGTTGGCCGTTGATCGGTGGAATGTTGTCGGTGCGGCCGTGCCGGGTGCAGTAGTCGTTGATCCAGCGGGCGAGTTCGCCGAGTTGGGCGTTGGTGGTGCCGGTGCTTTGTGCCTGGGTGGGGGTGGTCTTGGAGGTGCTGGTGGCGTTGCTGTGCGCGAGGTGGGAGAACAGCATGGGCCGGTCGGCGGGCTGCAGTCGCTCCAGAACAGCGGCCGCGCGGGCCGCCGGGTGTCCGATGATCCAGGTGGCGTCGACGCCGGTGGCGTCAGCCTCGCCCTTGAACGCGCGGCTGGTCAGCTTCCAGCGGTAGGGCCTGCCGTCGGCGTCGCGGTGGACGGTGACGCATCCGCGGCGCAGGTGCTTGACCTCGCTGTCGCGCATTCCGGACAGGAATGCGATCACGATGTAACAGGAGATCTGCAGCAGCCGGGCCAGCTTGCGGATCGACTGGGTGGGGTGGTTCAGCGCGATGCCGTCGATCCAGGGCCTGTCGTCGAGTCGTCCGTGGACGGTGGTGTCCAGCCAGGTGTGTTCGGTCGTGCCGACGAGTGCGGCGGTTCGGGCGACCGTGTCACGGTGCCGACGCATCAGTCCTGTGTGGCTGATGCCGATCTCGGTGGCGATGAACTGCAGGTTCGGGCGTCCCTGGTGGCCGGGCAGTGGACGTCCGGTTCGGGCATGGTCGTCCAGATAGGACTGGAGTTGATGGGAGATGCCGGAGTTGTGGCCGCGTTTGCCGTTGCGGAAGCGCGATCGGTAGTCCCGCCAGCGCTGCTCGGCGTCAAGGATGTCCGGGGCGAACTCGTCGACGAACCGTAGCGCCCAGGTGATCAGTGGTCCGAGGACGGGCTCGGGGATGCGGTCGGTCGTGTTCTCCCTGGGGCGCTTGCTGTTCGGCCAGCTATCGACCTGATGTGGGTTGACCCGCAGCGGGTCCGAGAGACCGGTGCGGTAGCGCCAGAGCAGGCGGACGGCGTGGCGGGCGTGCTGGCGTGCGCCGAGGCTGGGCAGCGTCAGCAGATGCCGGTGGAAGTCCGTGATGTCTTGTTCGGTCAGCTGGGCGAGGCTGGGGCGAGCGGGACGTGCGCCCTCGGGCGGCCGGCCGTCGAGCCAGTACAGGAATCGCCGCACCTCGCTGAACACGCTGCGGACGGTGCTCACGTTCTGTCGGCGCTCGCCCGGTGGCAGCGGTCCGGCGAGCATCGCGTAGCACAACTGCTTGGCGTGCAACCGATAGCGCTCGGGCACGGACGGAAAGTCGAGGACCAGGGTCTTGAGGTGGTGTTGGAGCAGGCCATGCTCCAGCCGCCAGACATCGTCGCCGAACCGGGAGGTCTCGGCGAGCAGGACGCCGGGCCGCAGGGGTCGGTCGGCCAGCACGTGGTGCTGGGCGCCGACCGGCTCGTGCAGCTCGTGCGCGGTTGCGGTCACGGGCGCTCCCAGGGGTCTTCGGCCAGCTCGAGCAGCGCGTCGGCTGGTGCACTCGCGCGTGCGGCGGTGAGCTCGGCGGGGGTGAACTTTGGCAGTACGTCACGGCGGATCGCGGCCCAGGCCGGGCCGTAGCGGATCCACCAGTCGGTTTCCCCGAGCTGGGTGCGGCGTGCGGCGAGGTCGTCCAGCAGCGCGAGGATAGCCGGCAAGTGTGAGCGCGTGATCACGCAGTTCCCGCAGTGGAAACAGTCCAGGAAGGACATGCGGCGGCAGGGCTGGTTGGTGCCGGGGTGCTGGTCGGGGTCGCTGCACGCAGTCCAGGCACCCTCTTGCACCGCGACGGTGTGGTGGGCGAGTTCGATGCGCAGAAGGGTGCGCCCGGCCGCGTGCAGGACACGGTCGTGCGCCGCCAGCGCGGCCTGCTCGGCGTCGACCACCGCGTCGCCGAGAACGTCCTCGGCCCAGTCGCGTGCGGTCGGATCTCCGCGAAGGTAGTTGGCGAACAGCACGTCGACGGTGTTCGAGCGCACCGCCGAGGGCAGATGACCGCCGACCGCGCGGGTGCGGCGCACCTCGACGCTGGTGCGGACGCGCGGTAGACGCACTTGCAGTGGCGGCGCCGCAGTATGTGCGTCGGCGGAGTCGGCGCGCAGATCGTGCCGACGCGCCCACTGGGTGAAGTTGATCGAGGTGGTCAGGTTTGCGGCGAACGGGTCCTCGTGTTCGTGCACTCCGGCCAGCCCGCCGGTGCGGGCGTTGCGCCAGACCGACCAGATCGAGTTCGAGCCGGTCGGCGAGACACGAAACGCCCGGCCCCGGGCCATCAACCGGTGTAGCAGCAGGTAGAGGCCGCCGGGGGTGTGCAGTTCGCGGTGGGGCGGGCCGATTTCCCAGGTGACCGTGTCGAACCAGCGCTGCGGTCCGTGGCGGCGCTTGGTGACCAGCAGCTTGACGGCGCGGCCGTCGAGGATGCGGTGCTCGGCGGGCAGCTCCTTGAGCGTCTCCGGGTTGCGGCCGGTCACCGCGCCGAGCAGCACCAGCAGCGGTTCCCGGTCGGCCTGGGTGACGAACAGCCGCTGCGCGAGCGCGGTGCGCCGCCCGCGCTCCTGCCCGATCGCGCCGGTCAGCCGGGGAACGACGCCGCTCTCGGCGATCTGCCCCAACTGCCCGGCCAGCTCCCGATCGGGGTGGTCCAGCGCGGACCGGTTGGTAGACCAGGCCGCGAGCAGGCGCTCTCCGGCGTCGATGCGGTCGCGGATCGCCTCGACGTCGGCGCGGGCCGCGAAGACCAGCCGCGTCCACTCGCCCTCGGAGTAGCCCGGTGCCCCCGGTTTCTTGGTGTTCCGACCGCGTCGCCCCAGGTAGTTCAGCACCGTCGCTGACACCAGATCACGCAGCGCCGGTCGTCGGAACATCCGGCGCAGCACGCCCATTTCCATCCATGCTGCCACAGCGCCGATCGTGTCGATGCGGTGCAGCAGAAAGGAATCGAGCTGGGAGGCGATCAGTTGCTGCGGAGTCGCAGGCGGGTCTGGCAAGTCGGCCAGGAACCGTGCGAACCGTCCCAGCGTTCCCCATGCCGTCGCGGCCGACGCCAGCGTGCGGCGGGTGCCCGCCGGGCCGACCAGCGCGGCGAACGCTGCCGCGACCGCGGCATGCCATCCCGGCAGTGGGAGATCGCCGATCGGAAAGGTTCCGGCCCGGCCGTCCTCGCCGAGGAACTCGACGACCAGGCCGCCCGCGGAATCGGCCACCTCGGCCGCTGGGCCGTAGGCCTGGTCGGGAACGGCGGCCGGACGACCGGCGTAGGTGCTCCCGCGTCCGTCACGCTCCACCGGGCACAACCAGGGAATCGTCGTGCATGGGCTCGTCGACCAGCAGCGCGTCCACCGCGATGGCCCGTGGGTCTTCCCACCCGTCCGGGACCAGTGCCGTGCAGGTATGCATCTCCAGTTCGGACAGGGCATGCAGGTAGATCTGGGTAGTCACCACGGAGCGGTGCCCCAACCGGCGGCGCACCCAGTCCAGTGGGTCGCCAAAGATCCGCGTGTAGTGACCGCGCTGCTCCTCCGTCAGCTCCGCCAGCGCCGCGATATGACCGCGCTGCAACTGTTCCAACGTCACCACCGCGAAGGTGTGGCGCAGCATGTGGGCGTGCGCGGCCAGCTCGACCGCGGCCTTCCGGCAGCGGATGTTCGCCTCGGCGAACATCTTCTTCCACCGGTGCACCGACAACGGCCAGCCGTGCTCGCCCAGCCAGAACAACGCCGGTTCCAGTCCTCTAGGCCCCTCGACCAGCAGCGCCCGACGTTCGGCAGCGTCGAGCTGCTCCACCTTGAGGCGCCGCTGGATCCCGGCCGCGGTCACCTGGATGGCGACCGGCCGCGCCGGATCCGGCACCACGAGTGGCCGTTGCATCCGCCGGTATCGATCCTGGGCGGCCTCGACCACCGCAGGGCGGTCGATCTCGGTGTAGGCGACCAAGTCAGCGATCACAGAAGTCGGCACGTACACCCAGCGAGCCGAGCCACCCTTGGCGATCGATGGCGGCAACCAGAACCGCTGATAGCCGCCCGCTCCGTGATCCAGCGGCATCTCGAACACGGTCAGCGCCACCTGCTCCGCCAGACGAAGCCCGGTGCGCACCATCAGGTCGCAGAACGCCGCGTTCCTCGCCGCCCACCGACCGCGGAACCGCTCGTCCGGCAGACCCGCAGCCGTGAACCCGCGAACGCCGACATCCCGCCACCGCCGGTACTCCACGGGCGGCAGCCACTCCACCCGCTCGCGAACCGCGTCGTGCGAGTACGTGGCCGGCCGCTGCTCGTCCAGCGTGGCCCGGTTCGCCCACCCCGCTTCCAGCGGAACCGGACGTCGCGTGGTCTGCGGGATCGGATTGACTCGCACATGTCCGCGCCTCAACGCCCACCGATAGAACCGGTTGACCGCCGCGACCTCACGATCCCACGCGGCGCCGGACACGCGTGGCCCAGCGGGATCACGGCGCCGCCAGTGCAAGTAGGCCAGGTGATCCGCCTCGGTCGCATCCCGCCACGAGCGTCGCTCGCGGGCAGACCACAGGAACGTCAGGAACGCCGCGAGGTCCCGCGCGTAACCCGACTGCGTGTTCCTCGCACTGGCCACCATCTCGACGCCCTGAAAGAAGTCGTTCAACGCGACGTCGTACTCATAGGACGGTGACAGCAGAAACGGTGTACCCGCAACAACATCCGCCCGCCGCAGCCACTCATCCCAGCCAGCCGGAAGCTCAGCGACAAACGGAAGCGGGGTGGTCAGTTGCGGCAGTTCGGAGCGAGTGAACCGGACATGCCAACGCGTCGTGATCATCGAGGTGGCATGTTCCGGTCAGAGACCGGTTATGCACAAGCGGGCAGGACGGCCACCGGCTGCCCGGTCGAGTCGTACCTGAAGGTGAGGTTGCCGTCCACTTGGGACAGTTCGAGCGGCTGCCGGTCCATGGGGTCGAACCTATCACCGGCTTCGCACAGGTGTTCGGTCGGACACTCGGGCAGTCCGCACTTTTCCTTGGCGTATATCGCTTGCCGCACGAACCGGCACTGCCCGACAATCGGCCGCCGATGTCGGGGCCTGGTCGAATGGGTGGTTCATGTTCGATGTGATCGTCGCCGGATGCGGGCCGACCGGCGCGATGCTGGCAGCCGAACTGCGACTGCACGACGTGCGCGTGCTCGTTCTGGACAAGGAACCTGAACCGGCTTCGTCGTTCGTGCGCGTGGTGAGTCTGCACATTCGCAGCCTCGAGCTGATGGCGATGCGCGGACTGCTGGACCGCTTGCTCGAACGCGGCAGGCAACGCCCGGTGGGCGGCCTCTTCGCCGCCATTCCGAAGCCTCCTCCCGAGGGCCTGGACTCCGCCTACCTGCTGGGCATCCCGCAGCCGGTCATCGACCGCCTCCTCGAAGCACACGCGACCGAACTGGGCGCGCAGGTCCGGCGCGGTCGTGCGGTGACCGGCCTCGAGCAGGACGACGAGGGCGTGACCGTGGAACTGGCCGGCGGTGAGCGACTGCGGTCGCGCTACCTCGTCGGCTGCGACGGCGCCCGCAGCACCGTGCGCAAACTCCTCGGCGTCGGCTTCCCCGGCGAGCCCTCGCGCAACGACACGTTGATGGGCGAGCTGGAAGCGGGCGCGCCGCCGGAAGAGATCGCCGCTCGTGTGACCGAACTCCGTGAGACCAACAAGGTCTTCACCCTCGCCCCCTTCGGCGAGAGCGTCTATCGCGCCATCATCCCGTGCGCCACGGTCAGCGAAAGCCGCGCCGAACCCACCCTCGAGGACTTCAAACGGGAGCTGCGGGCCATCGCCGGCACCGACTTCGGCGTGCACTCGCCGCGCTGGCTGTCCCGCTTCGGCGACGCCACCCGCCAGGCCGAGCGGTACCGGCTCGGCAGGGTCCTGCTGGCAGGCGACGCGGCGCACATCCACCCGCCCGCCGGCGGCCAGGGCCTGAACCTGGGCGTGCAGGACGCGGTCAACCTCGGCTGGAAGCTGGCCGCCCAGATCCACGGCTGGGCACCGGAAACACTGCTGGACACCTACCACGCCGAACGTCATCCGGTGGCCGAGGACGTGCTGAACAACACCCGAGCCCAGGTGGCGCTGCACTCTCCCGAACCAGGCGCACGGGCGGTCCGCAGGCTGCTCACCGAACTGATGGACCTCGACGACGTGAACCGCCACCTGACCGAGAAGATCACCGCGATCGGCATCCGCTACGACTTCGGCGAGGGCCCCGACCTGCTGGGCCGCCGCCTGCACGACATCGACCTGAAACAGGGCTCCCTCTACGACCAGCTGCACCGGGGCCGCGCCCTGGTGCTCGACCGCACCGAACGCCTGACCGTCGGGGGCTGGTCGGACCGCGTCGACCTGATCGCGGATCCCACTGCGGCGCTGGACGTGCCGGCGCTCCTGCTGCGCCCCGACGGATACGTCGCGTGGATCGGTGAGGACCAGCAGGACCTTGACGACCACCTCGCCCGCTGGTTCGGCGAGCCCGCTGACTGATTTCGCCGCGGAACCAGGTCCGCCCCTCGTTTTCCCAAGAAGGTCCTGCGCAGCGTAGGGTGAGGTCACCGAGGGTATGTCGCGCATCGGCGGTCAAGCTGATGTCGCCTTGGGCGCACGAGAAATCCGGCTGATCCGGCCATCCAAGTGCCTTCACCCGTGGCTCCGGCCAAACGTTCCTGGTGACGCTCGAGTCGTTCCAGCGATCGCGGCCGCACCTGCGCGTTCCACCAACGCTCATCGGAGTACCCGCATGCCCATGTCCGAGCCGAGAACACCCGCAGTGGCCGACAACGCCGGCGCTCATCTTTGTGCCGCGTGCCCACACCCGTCGTACGAGCACGATCCGCTCGGTCTTCGGTTCTGCGCCGCGACCACCGCCTCCGCACTGCCCCGAAGCTGCATCTGCCGATGACCGCCGACTGCTGGATCGTCAGCTGAGGGACATCAGCAGTCCGGCCACGAGGAGCGCGGCGCTGACGACGGTGCCGAGCACTTCGACAGGTACCAGCCTTCGCCAGGCCCACCGGGCGAACACGACGTTCACCACGGCGTGCGCGGCCGCGGTCACCAGCACCCACCACGGTCCGGCGGTCAGGAGAAGCGTCGCGCCGAGGTGGAGCGAGGTCGCGGTGACGGCGCGAACGCCGGCGTGCACGGGATGCGTGCTGCTGAACCCGCCCTGCGACCTCAACTGCTCGGCAGCCTGTTGCCCGAGTGGCCAGCGGAACTGCGCCATCCGGGTGGCACCGGTGAACACGAGGCCGGCGAGCGTCCAGCCGAAGCCCGCCCAGAGCGCCGATCCGACCCCGCCGAGCAGGGCCAGCACGAGCGCGAGCCGGACCACCTCGTCGGTGATCCCCGATGTCACCGCGAGGATGGTGTCGCGCCGCCTGATCGCGTGCAGCCGGCCCGCCGATGCCAGGACGGGCAGGCGCGCAGCCAGTGCGACCAGCCATCCGAGCACCCCCAGCAACGCCGCGCCCACCTCCGAGACGCCCAGCGTCATCACCAGGACGGCCGCGAGGAGCAGGAGAACGCTCGCCATCACGGCCGCGCTGGCCCGGATCCTTCTGGTGAGCCTGGTCGAGTTCGTGAGGGACTGCTGGCTGTTCGTTGAATCGTCGATGGGCCCACACTACGCCCGCACCCGCCTCACCACGCGAGCAACCGGGTAAGACAGTCCATTGTGGAGTGACTTGGGGTGGGGGCAGAAACCTCCTCAGGCCAACGGTTTCGCATCGGCCCGCGCAGATGTTGCGTCGAGTTCTCCGACCTCGCCTGTGTGCTGACGCGAAACCCGCCCGTTGGTTCTGCGCTGCCACGTCGAGGGCGCAAAGACCCGGGCCACATTTCTTACGTAGCCGAAAAACGGTCGAGGTCGAATTTCTTCGCTCATTTTTTGGCACTTTCGCCGATGGCTTGCCGAGGTGGCCGAGAATTCTTCGACTGAACGGGTGAACGAAGCGGGTTCGGGCTGGTGGCGAGCCTCTACCAGCATCGAAGGCGAGGCGGTGGCTGAAAATATCCGATGTCGGTTCGGTAAAACATCGCGGAAAGGGTGTAGTGTCGTTTTTGCCGAGAACATCTCGTGCCTGAGTGGTCAAGCTCAGGTCGTACTCGGCGAAACCTGAACCAGTCGTATTTTCGGCTGTAGACGGGAGTCCCGGCATGACGTCGGCCCCCCACCATTCCATCACTCCACTGGCCGTCACGGCCACAGAGCAGCCTCGGTGTCCGCTGCGATCTCGGTTGCGGCCGCAGGCGCTCACCACGGGGTATGTCGACGGTGCGTGGTGGCCGCCTTCCCGGGACCTCGCCGCCGAACTGCCCGCACCGCTCGCGGTGCCGGCAGTTCGGCTGGGCGAGATCCCGAGGGCGACCGGGTTCTGGACCAGGCCGCCGCACACCGCGGACGTCGTTGCGGGCCAGCAGACCAACCGAGGAGTTCGATGACCACGACGACCCACACATCCGCTTACGAACGCAGGCTCACGATGGTGCGGGACGTGCTGTCCGGCCGCACCGAACTGGGCGACAAGGAGGCGCGGGATCTCGCCGTGCACGTGTTGCGCGCGCTGGACCACATCCCGGAGCGAGTGCGTTGACCTCGAGCCACGACGGACGAGAGGAACCTCAGGCGCGGAGCACTCGGCTGCTCCGCGTCGGCTGTGCGTTCACCTACCGCGCCGAAGTGCCCACCGCGGCGGTGTTCCTGATCGGGGCGGCGCGAAGCGGTGACGTGCTGGTGAGCCGTGAACATCTGGCGGTCTCACCGGAGACGCCGGTGCGGCATCACTTCGACCTGTACGGCAACTGGTGTTCGCGCCTCGTGCTGCCCGCCGGTCTGTCCACTGTGGAGTACTCGGCCTGGGTGGACGTACCCGATCGGACCGAGGACGTCGACGTGAACGCCCCCGAGACGGCGCCGGACGATCTTCCCGACGACGTGTTGCTGTACACCTTGCCCAGTCGCTACTGCACGTCCGACGTGCTCGGCGACGAGGCGTGGTCGAGGTTCGGATCCCATCCGCCCGGCTACCAGCGGGTGCAGGAGATCTGCAGGCACGTCCACGACTCGTTGACCTTCACCTACGGCAGCTCCACCTCCCAGTCGACCGCCGCAGACGTCAACGCCTCGGGTCTCGGCGTCTGCCGTGACTTCGCGCACCTGGCGATCTCGCTCTGCCGCGCGCTCAACATCCCCGCCAGATACGCCTTCGGCTACCTGCCGGACCTGGACGCGCAGCCCGATGACGCGCCGATGGACTTCGCGGCGTGGATGGAAGTCTGGCTGGGTGACCGCTGGTGGACCTTCGACCCGCGCAACAACGCAACCCGCAAAGGACGTGTCGTCATCGGTCGTGGCAGGGACGCCGCCGACGTCGCGATGGTCACCACGTTCGGTGGTCCGCTGCTGGAATCGATGGCCGTGCTCGCGGAAGAGGACCTCGCCCCGGCCTGGCGATGACCGTTGCCCGTGCACACGGAAACGGCCCGCGCGATGTTCAACGCACGGGCCGTTCACTCATGCCGCTGGATGCTTCCTCGATCGCAGCAGATTCAGTTCTCGAGGAAGGGGGCGGGCGGTACCCGCCCCCTTCCCGGGCGCCGGTCAGTGCTTCTCGACCGCCGGACGCCTGCGCCGCAGCAACAGCACCAGACCGGCGCCGAGCATCCCCAGCCCGGCGAGGCCGGCGGGCACCATGCCGTTGCTGCCCGTGTAGGCGAGTGGGGTTTCGGACTGCTTCGCCTCGACCCCCAGTGCCTGCTCCAGTTCCGGCCGGGTCTCCTGCTCGGCTTCCGGCAGGCCTCCGCCTTGGCGTAGGTGATGGTGTCGGCGATGACCGGCACGTCATCCGAACCGTCCACATCGGACTCGATGGCGTCCAGCTCGTTGTCGAGCAGGTCCAGTCAGTTGTCGACGGTCTGGAACCGAGCATGGTCCGCATCTCCACCAGCGACTCCCGCGAGGTCGCTTCGATCACGCCGATCGCCTCCGCGACCTAAGCCGGATCCGTCGGCAGTAACGCACGAGCCACCCCGGCGCGCACGGCGATCACGCTCAGCCTGTGCGCGACGATGTCGTGCATCTCGCGGGCGATCCTGTTGCGCTCGACCGCGACCGCGACCGCGTCCTCAGCCAGCTGTTTGTGCGCGTCGTCGAGCAACGAGAGCGCGTGCTCCAGTCGTGCGGCACGACGCCTGCTGCGCCGCTGAACCTGGCCGAGGCACGCCGTGATGACGATCATCATGTTCCACTCGATGAGGTTGCGCACCACCTCCGCATTGGGATGGACCGGAAACGGCTGAATGCCCATCACGATCACGTACAGGGTCGCGACAACCGCCCAGCGCGCCCGCAACGCCACCGACGCCGAGTACGTCGCGATGAGGATCGACAGGATGCAGTTGATCGTGCGGTTCTCCTGGATGTGCTCCACCACGACGAGGAAGATCATGAGGGACACCACCAGCAGAACCGATAGCGCCTGCGCAGCACCAGTGCACCCGCGGTGAGCACCTCGACCAGCAGAAAACCGTCCGCCGGCATGTCGTACACCCCGAGCGACAGCCACAGCTGGAACGCCAGCACCGCCGCGGCCAGCAGGCTGTCCGCGAGCAACGGCCGCGCCGCGAGGCGTTGGGAGATCACATCACCGGATTGTCCGGCAGAACAGCCCCCGACCTGCGGCTCAACCGGCCCGGTTCCCCCAAAGCGCGGCACACCACCCGTGTTGCTGGTGAGCACTCAGAACGCGAAGAAGCGGACCGACTCGAAAGTCGACCCGCTTCTCCGGAGTACGCCGCCAGGGACTCGAACCCCGGACCCGCTGATTAAGAGTCAGCTGCTCTAACCAACTGAGCTAGCGGCGCTTGTTTGTGTGCCGGACGTGTAGCTCATTCCGACATCAAGAACGTTAGCACAGGGCATCCAACGGGTTTTCAGGCGGGGTCACCCTCCCGCTCGAACCCGGTGTGGATCAACCACTGAGCTGCGGCGTAAGTCGGCATCACGCCGGCGGAGGCGATCCGCGCCGCCCGTCCCTTGAGGACGAACCGGCTCGCCCCGAGCAGTGCGTCGGACAGAGCAAACAGTGCCGCACCACCGAAAACCCGTCGCGCACCCGGCCCGCGTGCCGTCGAGGCCGCGGCCACCATCGTCCCGAGCGTCAACGCGTACAACCCGACCGGCCGCCCCATCGGCCCGGCCGCACGCGCGAACACCGCGGCACCGGCAGCCGAAGCCGCGATGATCGGGAGCACCGCCTTGCGAGACCCAGGTCGCGAGAGGCGCGCCAGAGCCGCCGTGTACCCGACGTGAGCCACGAGAAAGCTGAAGAGTCCGGTTCGGAACGCCCGGTCCGAATCGCCGAGCAGCGCCACGTCGCCCGCCCACGACCCGGCCAGACCGATGGCCATGCCGGGGGAGCGCGGTGGGCTGGTCGCCGCCAGCACGGGCATCAGCGCCGTTTTGGTGACCTTGCGCACGCCGGCAGGCCTGCGCGAGACCGCCATGACCGAGTCGACGACGGCGGCGACCGCGTACAGCTTCATGAGCACTCCTCAGCTTCAGGGCCTCACTGTAGACACTCGGTGTCCAAGATGGAGTGATGATCAACTAGGCCTCCGGCGTGCCGCTCGTGCGCGGGCTTGCGGTTGCGGTCCAGTGCTGCCACACACGGGCCCACATGGGCGCGTTCGGAGAGAGGACCGCTAGGCGTGGCCGGCCACACCACCGTGCTCATCGTGGGCGCGGGACCGGCAGGACTGGTGTTAGGAAACCTGTTGCGCGGTGAGGGGATCGACACCCTCGTCGTCGAACGGGCGAGCCGCGAGCAGGTGCAGACCAGGGCCAGGGCCGGATTTCTCAGCCCGAACAGCGTCCGGGTGCTGACCGAGCACGGTCTCGCCGACGGGCTGCTCCACAAAGGACGTTCACACGGGGTGTGCGCGTTCCGGGGTGAGGACGGCGAGTTCGAGCTGAACTACGCCGAGCTCGGGCAAGGTGACGTGCACACGGTCTACCCGCAGCAGGATCTCGTCACCGACCTGCTCGCCGAGTACCTGGACCGGGCGGCGAGATCCGGTTCGGCGTCACCGTCACCGACGTGGACACCTCGACCGCCACGATCGGCTACCGGGACGAGAACGGCGAAAGCGTTGCCACCGGGCGGTTCCTCGCCGGGTGCGACGGCAGCAACGGAATCACCCGCGCGGCCGTTCCCGCGGCTGCGGAAGGACGTCACGGCCGTGACTACGGGATCACCTGGCTGGCGCTGCTCGCCGAAGCGCCGCAAAGCATGGCGGCGGCCCGTTCTACCAGTCGTTCGCGGCCCTCACCGACGCCGTCCGCAGCGGCGAGGAGTCGTACGCGAAAGTCTTCGGCGCCCACCACTTCGCGCACATGGCGGCCGAACCGGGCCTCGCGGAGCTCTTCCACCGCTCCATGGCGGCCAGCAACGCCATGTTCAGCGGGGTCACCAGGTCCGTGGACTTCTCCCGCGCTCGCACCGTGGTCGACATCGCCGGCGGCAACGGCGAGCTGCTGTCCCGCATCCTCGCCGCCAACCCAGGTCTGCACGGCGTCCTGATGGACCTCCCGAACGCGCTGGCCTCCGCGCGGCCGCGACTGTCCGAAGTGGCCGGTCGGCTCACGCTGGTACCCGGCGACTTCACGAAGTCGGTTCCCGCCAACGGTGACATCTACCTGCTGTCCCGCGTGCTGCACGACTGGGACGACGAGCAGTGCGCCACGATCCTGGCCACCTGCGCGCGGAACATGCCGCCCCACGCCGAGCTGCTGGTGATCGAACGCCTGCTCCCCGAAGGCACGGACCCGGCCTCGCTGGCCATCCTGTGGGACGTCCACATGCTCTGCAACACGGGCGGCCGCGAACGGTCCGAGTCCGACTACCGCGCGCTGCTGGCCGACGCGGGCTTCGAACTGACCGAAACCCACCAGCTACCCCTGGACGCCCACGTGATGAAGGCACGCCGCCGCTGAGCCGCGAAGGCAGCACCCTCCCGAGCGAGGGTGCTGCCTTCGCGGGGTTAGCATCGCAAGCCGTGACGATCACCCTGCCCGTGCCGCAGAACGGGTCGGCGGTCTCCCTGACGCTGCGCCCGTGGCGGTCGGACGACCTGCCGGCACTGCTCGCGGCGCATCGCGACCCGTTGCTGCGCCGCTGGCTGGCCACGTCGCTGACCGACAGGACCGGTGCCCGGCACTGGTTGGACGCACAGGCCGCCGGCTGGGCCACCTCGACGCGGTTCAGTTTCGCCGTGGTGGCCGATGAAGACGCCATCGGTCACGTGGTGGTGAAGGTCGTGACCGCCGGCGTGGCGGAGGTCGGCTACTGGACCGCGGCCGCGGTCCGGGGCCAGGGCGTTGCCGCCCGTGCCCTGGAGACCGCGTCGCGATGGGCGTTGGGCGAGCAGGACCTCGTCCAGCTGACCCGATTGGAACTGGTGCACGCCAAGGGAAACCGAGCTTCCTGCCGCGTGGCGGAGAAGTGCGGCTACCTCCTGCACGACCTGCTCCCGGCCGCACGCCCGAGCTTCCCGGACAGCGGGCACAGGCACGTGCGCACGCCGGGAAGCTGACCTCAGTGGGCGATGTCGATGACGATGCGGTCCGGAGATCGCAGTTGCAGTGCCCGGAATCCGGCGGCGTGCCGCACGGTGATCCGGGCCAGGGTGCCGTCGGCGGTGGCACCGACGAGCTCGATCCCGGCGACCTGCGCCATCTGCGGATGCAGTGTCCAGGGACCGGTGTAGGTCAACGCGCCCGTGGCATCGAGCACGGTGCCGTGCCCCAGGGAGACCACCAGCACGCCGTCCTCGTAGAGCGCGACGAAGCGCAGACCGCTGCTCGGTCCGGAGAAGTCGAAGACCACGCGGTCGTACGACGGATGCGTCCCGGTGCGGATCGCGGTCAGAGTCGTGTTTTGGTCGTCGCCCGTAGGTGAGGACTGGATCTCCGTCGACGTGGGAGCGGGCAGGTCGTGTGCGACGTCGATGACGAGCCGCCTCGGGTTGTTGAGTTCGAAGACCCGGAACCCGTTGCGGTCGCTCATTCCGATGACGTAGTTGAGGAAACCGCCGTACTGGTCGGACCCGACCACGTCGCGAATCGTCGGCAGATTCGTCCGTGCCGGCACCACCGGCGGCCGCGTGGTGTCGACCTGATGCAGCGACACCACGAACACCGCGGCCCCGCGCACCGGCACGCGCACACCACCCTCGGAGTACGCCGCGGACACGTACCGCGCGGAATAGCTCGGTATGGCGCCGGAGATGTCGAACACCAGCCGGTCGTAGTCGGCGTGGCGGCCCAACAGGATGCCGCTCACCACCGGCGGAGATGCCGCTTCGTCGTGGGCCACCACGACGTCCGCGGTGTTCGTGGGCGCCGGCAGCTCGGACGAGGCGTCCGCAACCGGTCCGCCGATGAGAAGTGGCAGCAGCAATGCCATGGCCGCCAACGGAATCGTTCTTCGCGTCATCATGCCGACGCACCCTTCAACCGGGTCCGGCGCGATGTCGCCGGGCGCGGTGGCTCGAGAAGTCCTTAGCACACAAGACGTTCAGCGGCGCGCACGGTTCCTGTCGATCAGGGCCTGGTCTGGTACTCCCGCGCGACGTCGACCAGGAGCTGGTGCATGGCCAGCTCGGCGGGCGCGCGAAGCCTGTCCTGGCGGTGCGCCAGCAGGACCCGGCGGGCGGGCACGTCGGCGCCCAGGGCGAGGACGCGGACGTCCGGGTGCGGGTTGCGCACCGCGGTCCTGGGCGCGAGTGCGACGCCGAGTCCCACGCTGACCATGGCCTGCGCCTCCTGGTAGTCGTTGGCCTCGAACGCGATCTTCGGCGTGAACCCGGCCGCACGGCAGCTGCGCTCGAGCACCTCGGCCACCGGGTGGTCGTGGGCGCGCACGATCCACTCCTCGTCGGCGAGCTCGGACATGGTGGTGAACCGCTTGCGGGCGAGGCGGTGGTCGGCGGCGACGATGAGCACGGTCGGATCGTCCAGCAGCGGGGTCAGCGAGATGTCGGCGACGTCGACGCGGTTCCACGCGTAGTCCCACAGCAGCGCGATGCCGACCGTGCCGTTCTCCAGCAGTTCGACGAGCTCGTCGAACCGGGTGCTGCGCACGTCCAGGCGCAGGTCGGGGTACTGGCGGCGGAACCGGCTCACGACCAGTGGAAGCAGGGCGCTCGCGACGGTCGGGAACACGCCCACCGCGATGGTGCCCCTGCGCAGTCCCGCGAGCTCGGCGAGATCGGCCTCGGCGGCGCTGAGCCGGCGCAGAACGTGGCGGGCGTGGCCTGCCAGCACGGCTCCCGCCTCGGTGGGACGCACACCCCTGGCCTGCCGGTGCAGCAACGGCTGGCCCGCCTCCACCTCGAGCCGGCGCAGCTGCTGCGACACCGCGGACGGGGTGTACCCGAGCTGCTCCGCCGCGGCGGTCATCGAACCCGTGTCCACCACAGCCGCGAGCAGCGCCAGGCGTCGAACGTCCAGCATGATCACCCTCGAAAGTTTGATGCGGCCAGTTCACCGGTTGATGACTTCTGTGCAGTTCAGCTTCAGAGTACGCACATCTATTGAACTGCATCTATGCCGGAGAGCTTCCAGTTGAGCCTCGGATTGGGCCGATTGAGCGTGAAGCATTACTTCACGGGTGTGCAGGTTCTCGTGATGGTGTTCAAGCTCGACGAGAGTCACGGTTGCTGTCATTCCCTCATAAGGAGCGACTGTGCGAGAGATACCGGCGACGTGGATGCGCGGCGGCACCAGCAAGTGCTGGGTGTTCGAGCGCGACGTGCTCACGGTGCCCGGTCGCAGCGTCGACGAGGTGCTGTTGCGGCTGTACGGAAGCCCTGACCCGCGCCAGGTCGACGGTGTCGGCGGGGCGACCTCCACCACCAGCAAGGCCGTCGTGCTCGCCAGGAGCGACCGGCCGGGCATCGACGTCGAGTACACGTTCGCCCAGATCGGCATCGCCGACGGGCGGGTGGACTGGACGAGCAACTGCGGCAACTGCTCGGCCGTCGTCGGGCCCTACGCGCTGCGGCGCGGCTGGGTGGCGCCCACCGGCGACGTGACCACGGTGCGGATCAACAACACCAACACCGGCCAGCTGATCGTCGTCGAGGTGCCGACCCCTTCGGGCCAGGTGACCGAACAGGGCGCGGACCGCATTCCCGGCGTGGCTCAGCCCGGTCTCGGCGTGCAGCTGTGGTTCGTCGATCCGGCCGGCCGGACGACCGGGGCGTTGCTGCCCACCGGCAACGCGGTCGACCTGGTGGACGGCGCGCGCGTCACGCTGCTCGACGCCGGAGCGCCCGTCGTGCTCGTTCCCGCGGCCGAGGTCGGCGCGGACGGTGAGGCGACCCCTGCCGCACTCGACGCCAGGGAAGACCTGCTGGGCCGGCTCGACCGCATCCGCCGCATCGCCGCGGTCCGCATGGGTTTGGCCACCGATCCCGCCTCGGCCGCACGGGCGACCCCCAAGATCGCCCTGGTCAGCGGGGGACGGCCTGGGCGTTCGGACGTGACCGTGCGCATGCTGTCCATGGGCCGCACGCATCCCGCGCTCGCCATCACCGGAAGCGTCGCGCTCACTGCCGCCGCCCACACCGCGGGTACGGTCCTGTCCGACTTCACCGCGGGCGTTCAAGAAGTGCTGCGCCTGGACACTCCGGCCGGAGTCGTGACCACCCGCGCGAGCACCCGCGACGGACTGCTCGCGATCGGGGTCACCCGGACCACGCGCCGCATCGGCGACGCGACCCTCGTACTGCCCGACGACGAACCGCTGGAGCCCTCACTCACGACACTGGCCGCCGCGTCGGCCCCCTGACCGCACCGTCCCGCCCGGACGGGGAGCGTCGGGGCCGGCCGCACGACCGAAGAGGACAATGATGTCATCACAGATAATCGCGATCCTGGTTCTGGGCGCCATGTTCGTCGTCGCCACGATGCTGCCCATCAACATCGGGATCCTCGCGCTGGTCGCGTCGTTCGTGGTCGGCACGTTCGCGTTCGGCCTCGACGAGAAGGAGATCTTCGCGGGGTTCCCGGTCTCGCTGTTCATCACCGTCGTCGGAGTCACCTACCTGTTCTCCGTCGCCAAGCTGAACGGCACGATCGATCTGTTGGTGGAGGGCGGAATCCGGCTCGTGCGGGGCCGCGCGATCCTCGTTCCGTGGGTGTTGTTCGCCGTCGCGGCCACGCTGACCGCGCTGGGCACCTTCACCCCGGCGGCCGTCGCGCTGCTGGTACCGATCGGGATGAGCTTCGCCTTCACCTACCGCATCAGCCCGCTGATGATCGGCATGATGGTGATCTGCGGAGCCCACGCCGGGGCGTTCTCCCCGATGGCGGTGTCCGGCGCGCTCGTGTACGGCATCGTGGTCAAGTCCGGTCTGACGATCTCCCACGCGGCGTTGTTCTTCGCCAGCCTGGGCTTCAACCTGTTGCTCGCCGCCGGCACCTACGTGTTGCTGCGCCGCCGTGGTGAGGAGAGCTTCCACGAGCGTCCGGACGACAAGACCGGTGCAGGTGAGCCGACCGGTGGCGGTGTCGCCGTCGCGGTCCGGCCGAAGACGATCGCGGTGACCTGGCGCCAGCGCGCCACGCTCGCGGCGCTGGTCGTGCTCGTGGTCGGAGCACTCGCCTTCCACCTGCAGATCGGTTTCCTCGCGCTGGCCGCGGGTGCCGTGCTCGCCCTGCTCGATCGCGAGAACCTCGGCAAGGCCGTCGAGGGCATCAGCTGGCCGACGATCCTGCTGGTCGCGGGCATGGTCACGTACGTGGACGTGCTGGAGAGCTCCGGCACCATCGACTGGGTCGCGCACGGCGCGGTCGGCCTGGGAGCTCCGCTGCTCGTGGCGCTCGTGCTGTGCGTCATCGTCGGCGTCACGTCGGCGTTCGCCTCGTCGACGGCGATTCTCACCGCGACCATCCCGATGGCGATCCCGTTGCTGCTCACCGGATCACTGCCGACCGTGGGTGTCGTCGCCGCCATGGCCATCTCCACCACGATAGTCGACGTCTCACCGTTCTCCACCAACGGCGCGCTGGTTCTCGCCAACGCCCGCGGCGTCGACCGGAACCGCTTCTACCGGCAGGTCATCAACTACACCTGCGTCATCGTCGCGCTCGGCCCGATCGCGGCGTGGGCCGTGCTGGTCCTGCCAGGCTCGTTCTGATCCTCCTGAGTTCGGTGCGGATCGCGCGATCCGCACCGAACCCCGGAACTGCTAGCGCTGCAGCGTCAGCACGCCCGGCTTGTACGGCAGAAGGCCGTAGTCCATGCCGTCGGAGCTGGGGTTGCGTCCCTGGTAGAGGAACTGCAGGTTGCAGGCATCAACGGTCTTGGTCTGGTCGGGGTTGGACCGGACCAGGTCACCGTGGCTGATGTCGTTGGTCCAAGTGGCACCGCTGTTGGCCTTGCCGGCGAACGGGTTGCTCTCGGTCGCGGCCTGCGGTGTCCACGAGCCGCCCAGACTGCTGGCGGTGAAGGAGCGGAAGAAGCGCCCGTTCGCGCCCCGTGCCTCGACGATCATGAGGTACTGGTTCTGGTCCTTGACCTTGTAGACCTCGACCGCCTCGAAGAGGTTGGCCTCCGTGTCACTCATGATCTTCGTGAAACTCGAGCCGAAGCTGCCGGGGAAGTTCCCGATGGGCATGGTGGCGCGGTAGATGTTGCCGAGGTCGTCGGCGAAGAACAGGTACATGTTCGTGTCGTCGCCGATGATGGTCTGGTCGATCGGCGCTCCGTTGGAGAGGGTGCCCGTGAACAACGTCTGCTGCGCGGACCAGCTGTTGGGGTCGGCGGGGTTGCTCGAGGTGCGGTAGGAGAAGGTGTCCGGCCAGCCCCACTGGTAGGTGAGCACCCAGATGTTCTTCGGGGCGAAGTAGAACAGCGTCGGCGCGACGGCGCCGAACGACATCGAGTTCTGGGTGGCGGCGCCCATGTCGGACCAGTTCGTGAACGGGCGGAAGCTCGTCGAGAGCCAGTTCTTCCCGGTGTCGTGCGTCGTGGCGTAGACGAGGTGCTGGCCGTTGTAGGTGACGTTGGTGAAGTCCTTGAGCGAGACCCAGCCGGACTTCGGGTTCGCCAGCGGGCCGGTCGACGTCCAGCGGTACGACGACGGCAGCGTGCACGAGCCGCCCCCGGCGACCTGGACGAGCTGCCACTGCTGGTTGGTGCCACCGTTGTCGGTCCGCTGCACCACGGTGGCGCCGTCCGCGGTCGAGCCGTTCTGGACTTCGACCACCTTGCCGCTGTTGCGGTTGACCAGCCGCACGTATCCGTTGCTGGAGTCGGCGAGGCTGAACTGCTGGTTGGCGCCGCCGTTGTCGGTCCACTGCACCAGAGCAGCGCCGTCGGCGGTCGAGGCACCCAGCACGTCGGCGAGCTTGCTGGAATGCCGCGCTCGCAGCTTGTAGTTCCCACCGCCGGCGTCCACGAACTGGAACTGCTGGTTGTTGGCGTTGGTGCGGGTCCACTGGATGAGGCTGGCGCCGTCAGCGGTGGACGTGCCGTTGACGTCGAGAGCCTTACCGCTGTTGCGGTTCACCAGCACGTACCAGGCGCTGGTGTCCACAGTGGCGGCCGACGCCGGCGTCATGGCGCTCGTGAGCAGACTGCCCACGACGGCGACGACTGCCGCGGCCGCCAGCCCGGACCGCCATCGACCACTCGATCGCGCGGTGCGCGCAAACCCAACCGACATGCGACTTCCCTTTCGTCTTTGAACAGGGGAGCAACTGTTAGCGCTAACATTTACGACAACGGGCCGGTTCGGAATATGAAGGTTTTTGGGAGCTGGACTGCCAACCGGCGGTGCGCCTGAGCGCACCACGGGAACTGTGAGCGATAACATCCATCGCGTCAAGATGTAACTGCGATGTTTTCGCGGGAAGTACCCATGTGAGACGCTGGGTCTGACCAAGGCTTAGCGGCCGTCGAGCCTCGCGTGGCCAGTCGTTGCCTGCCTAGTCGTTGTGGTCTGTGCAGGACAGTCCGAAAAGGACGATCGACACCCCGGGTTCAGTTGCCCTGCAACGGGCGCCGCGTCGACCGGCGAGGGATCAGCCTCCGCCAGGTGGTCCAGCAGAAGGCGCGGGCCCGCAGTGCCGTCGACCCCGTCGCCGTGGACGCCCCGGCCCGAGCGGCCGAGGAACCGAGCGCGGGACGCCTTCGGACGTGCATGCTGTTCCTGTCCATCCTGCCGGCGACGTCGGCCGAGACGGTCGCAGAGCGTCTGACGTTTCATGCGGACGAAGGGGAAGCGGTGGAGGCAAGGAATTCACGGGTGCGGCAACGCGCCGTCGCTCCGGTCATCGCGGCGCGGTGGGCGCTGTGGACGTTCGTCATCGTCAACCTGGTGATCGTGGAGGTGCTCTTCTTCACCGCGGGGGCCGGCAAGAACGGGGTGCTCACGGTCGCCAAGTTCGTCGGTCTGCACGCCGCCGTCCTGATGCTGTTCCAGCTGCTGCTGGTGGCTCGACTGCCGTGGCTCGACCGCCGGATCGGCATGGACCGGCTGACGGTCTGGCACCGGTGGGTCGGCTTCACGTTGCTGTGGACGATCCTCACCCACGCCACGCTGGTCGTGCTGGGTTACGCGACGCTCGACAAGGCGTCGATGGGCAAGACGTTCCTCGCACTGGCCGGAGTGCCGGCCTCGCTGCTCGGGATGCTCGCCGCGACCATCATCGTCGTGATCGGCGTGGTGTCCGCCAGGTACGTGCGGCGGCGGATCAGCTACGAGACCTGGCACGGCGTGCACCTGTTGCTGTACCTGGCGCTGGGGCTGGCCTTCGTCCACCAGTTGCTGGAGACCACGACCTTCACCTCGTCGGTGCCCGCGCGGATCTACTGGTGGGCCCTGTGGCTGTTCGCGTTCGGCGCCCTGGTCACGGGCCGGATCGTGATGCCCCTGTGGCGCAACAACTACCACCGGTTCGAGGTCGCGGCGGTGGTGCCGGAGTCCGACGACGTCGTGTCGGTGCACGTCACCGGCCGCCACCTCGACCGCCTGCCCGCCCGCGCCGGCCAGTTCTGCTTCTGGCGGTTCCCCGGACACAACCACTGGTGGCTCGCGAACCCGTTCTCGCTGTCGGCGGCACCCGACGGCCGCACGTTGCGCCTGACCGCCAGGGCTGTCGGCACGACCAGCGCGGGTCTGCGGCAAGTCCCGGTCGGCAGCCGCGCGTTCGTCGAAGGGCCGTACGGAGCGTTCACCTCGTTGCACCGAACGCGGCCGGGCGCACTGTTGATCGCCGGAGGCGTGGGAGTCACGCCGATCCGGTCCATGCTCGAGGAGGACCCCGCCGGTGACGTCGTCGTGCTCTACCGGGTGCGCACCGAGAGCGACGCCGTGCTGGCCGGCGAGATGCGCACCCTGCTCGCGGACCGCGCCGGGCACCTGCACCTGCTCACCGGGCGTACCGGGGAAGGCGCGTCACCGTTCGCACCGGACCGCCTCCGCGCCCTGGTACCGGACATCACCGAACGCGACGTCTACGTCTGCGGCCCGCCCGCGATGACCTCGGCCGTGCTCTCCGCCCTGCGCGACCTGAAGGTTCCGGCCCGGCAGGTGCACTCCGAGCGGTTCGGACTCGCCTGACGGAACCGAACCCCGCCGGACCTCACCGCGGTCCGGCGGGGTTCTCCGCGTGATCAGCCACTCGCCGAAGTCGACCTTGTTGGCTGCGTCGGCCGATGTTAGCGTTCACACCCCCCGCCCCCGAAGCAGTGACACAACGCCGACATGAAGCGAAAAACCCTCGTTGCCGTCATCGGCATCGCCCTTGCCGTCACGTGCGCCGGAGCGATCGTCCTCGTGTCGGGTGGAAACCCCTCCGAGCCACCGGCCATCGTCGGCAACATCGCCGACCCCGCCTCAATTCCACCGGCCACGACCACTTCGTCGCCGCCCTCCAGCACGTCGAGCGCGGCGCGGAAAGCCGTTCGGGACGCAAGCCCGTACCTGGAAGGCACGCTGCCCGAGGATCCGACCGCGGACCCCGGACCGGACCCGGTGTTCGCCGCCGACCCCGACCTGCGCCGCGACGACGGCTACAGCTACCGGCCCACCAAACCCGGTGACCACCAACTGCCCGCGAGCACCTTCGCGTTCCAGTACGCCGTCACCGAAGGCGCTCTCAAAGCCCGCCTGGCCCAGCACAAACCGGAGCTCGCCAAGGCGACCGGGATCGCGCTGTACCTCACCGGCGGCACGGCGCTCTCCGACGCCGATCTCGCCGCCCTGCAAGGCGTGCACCGCGACCTCGGCCTGAACAACCTCACCCGGCTCCACGTCTACAACCTGCGCAGCATCCAAAGTGGACGGGAATGCACGCCCGCGTCCGGATTGCCGTGCGCGGGCCAGCAGGCGAGAGGCGGCAAATCCCCCTACCTCTGGTTCAACGGCTGGTGGGACACCTGGGTCAGGCAGCTCGTCCTCGACGACCTGGACGCGGTGCCCGACGGCGCGTTCAGCAACCACAACTTCAGCGAGGTGAGCCTGCGCGGCGCCAGGTCGATCGGCGTCATGGCGTTCGGCCACGCCCCGTACGCCAAGCTCAGCGTCCTGTACCTGCCGAGCGCCGGCACCATCGCCCACGACGCCTTCCGCCGCAACCAGTACCTGCTCAAGGTGAACCTGCCGAACACGACCCAGGTCGACGACTTCGCGTTCGACGACGCCTCCCGGCTGCAGTACTTCACCGCGCCCGCGCTGCGACGGCTCGGGCGCAACGCGTTGAACGACAGCCATGAGCTGATCTCGGTCAACCTGCCCAAGCTCGAGTACCTGGGCATCAACTGCTTCGACCTGAACGGCAAGCTCGTCGGGCTGCGCCTGCCGGCCCTCACCGAGATGGACAAGAACGCGGTCACCGGCTTCGCGAACCTGCGCTGGGTCCACGCCCCGCGCGTGATCACGGTGTGGCACAACGCCATCACCAACAACGCGAAGCTGACCACGGTCGTCATACCGGGCGTCACGCGGCTCGGACCGGGCGCGGTCCGGGGCAATCCCGCCCTGACCGCGGTCTACCTGGGCTCGACACCGCCGAAGCAGGAGGCCGACGTCTTCACGGAGAGTCCGAACGCGACGGTGTACCACACGGGCGATCCCGCGGCGTGGTCGAACTTCAAGCCCTCCGGCGCTCCTGGGCTCGCGGTCCGTCCCAAGCCCTGACCGGTGCTCAGCTTCGCTTCCGTGACCTGCGCACCACGAACAGAAGCGCGATCAGCAGCACGAGCGCGCCGGCCACCGAGAACCACCACACCGGCCCGAAGTCGGACACAGCCGCTTGTGCTGTCGTGGCATCAGAGCTCGCACCGGAGTCGCCCGTCAGCGCGACGTCGTTGCCGTCGCCGCCGCGGTAGGTGAGCCGAAGCGCGCCGACCGCCGCTCCCTCGGGCAGTCCGTCGAAAGTCCCGCTCACCTGGCCGGTTCCCCGGTTGTCGATGACCACGCCAGGACCTCGTTCCGTGCCTGGTTCGAACGTTCCCGCGAGCGTCACCGCGCCGGTGACGCTCATCCGGGTCGCGGCCAGACGTGCGCCGGGCCGCTGGGTGTAAGCGCCGCGCACGGTCAGGCCGGTGGCATCGATGGTCCCGGCGTTGTCCACCGCACCTTCCACCGTGCCGGTGGCCCGCAGCGTCGCGGCAGGTTCCACGGTGAGCTGACGTGTCTGCACGGAACCGGGCAGCGCGAGCGTTCCCTCCCGGACGGTCCAGGGTGCGTCCGGAGTGGTGTGCGCGCCGGTCAGGGTGAGCGTTTCGGCGCCGGTCTTGGTGACGCTTGCGGCGGTGACGGTGCCGCCGAACGTCGTTGCGGTCGTGGCGTGCACAGTCAGAGCGCCGACAGCCGCCACCGCGCTGCCCTCGACGCCGGATAGGTCGTTGACCGTCTGGTCGCCGGCCCGCGTGAGATCCAGCCTCGTCCCCGCCGCCGGCAGGTCGACCGCGGTGCTCGCGGCGAGGGAACCGCCGGTGACCGCGAGCGTGCCCGCTTTCACCGTGGTCCTGCCCTGGTAGGTGAGGTCGCCGGTCAGAGTGGTGGTGGCCGGGCCGGCCTGGGTCAGCGAACCTTTGCCGCTGATCTTGGCGAGCTCGGCACCCTTGCTGGCGTTCTGCACGATCAGCTCGCCGTTGTCGGCGATCTTGCCGGTCCGGAGCAGTGAGCTGTCGCCTTGCGGGCTGCCGTCGCCCAGCCGCAGTGACGCACCCTCACCGATCGTCGTGGTGCCGTCGTAGTTCTGCGGCGCGGTGAACGTGACCGCATTGCCTCGGGTGGCCGCGATGACGACGTCGCCACGGCCGACGTCCGCCATCGTGTCGTGGTAGCGGCCGCCGGAGATCGGCGCGTCCAGGGTGACCGGGCCGTTGTAGTCGAGCGTCAGCACGCTTCGGGTGCCGTTTCCCTCCGCGTGCATGTTGATGTAGACGGTGTTTTCGTTGCCTGGTAGGAAGAAGCGGTTGTTCGTGCCGTCGCCCCAGGTCACCGTGGCGCCCTCGATGTTGATGCCGCGCTTGTTGTCGCGGTGCGGCACGGTGGCGAAGTTGCGCGACGGGTCGCTGAGTGCGGGATCGACGTCCGATCCGTTGTCCGACCAGCTGTACACGCCCGACATCCGCACCACGCCGGAACCCCAGGTGTGGAAGTTGATGTCGTTGCCGTAGAACTGCGAGTAGATGTCGGCGGCGTCGGTGACCACCTCGCGGTCCGGGGCGTTGTGGATGAACGAGCCCTGGTTGACGACCTTGCGCACGTGCGGCATGGCGGTGAGGTAGTGCAGGCTGCCGTAGTCCGCGCCGGTGCCGACGTAGAGCGTGCCCGAGAACGGATGCGTGCCGGGCAGGTCGATGCCGGGCCAGGTGTTCCTGCGTTGCTTGACGAGACCGGACCCGCTGATGACGCCCAGGTTGATCCGTTGGTGCACGGCCAGGTCCAGGGTGCCGTCGATCTGGTGGTTGAGCGTGTTCAGCGACACCTCGGGAGCCTGCGCGGCGTGCCCGATGGCACCGTCGCCGCCGGATCCGTTGCCGTACTGGAGAGTTGCGCCGCGGTGCACGATCACGGCGGGCGGATCGGGGTTCTCGATCGTGGTGACCGGATGGTTGCCGCCCACCGTGACGGTCTTCTGCCTGCGGCGGTCTTTCGGCAGCGTGAAGTCGCTGTTCTTCACCAGCACCAACGTGCCCGTTCCGCTGACGGTGAAGGTTCCTTCGCCGGTGATCACGCCCGTGTAGGTGATGACGCCACTGGTGAGCCGCACGACAGCGTCTCCGCTCAGCTTGACGTTCCGGTTCGCCAGGACGTCGGCGGTGACGTCTCTGCTAGCGGGCTGTGCCACCGCGCCCGGCGAGCCGAGGATGACGAGAAGGATCGCAGTCAGCAGCGCTGAGATCCGGCCACGCCGTGCGCGCACAGTTCGACTCCACGATGTTAGCGATCACATTTTGGGCGCGCCAAGTGTTCGTGGCCGATACGACGGTGTCAACCTCAGCGTCCGGGCACCGGAGCGCCCGAGTGCAGGTGATCGACCAGGCGACCGGCGCGTGGGGGCACCTCATGGCCGACCAACTGCTGCTGAGCGACTGAGAGACGGACGGGGCGGGGAGGGCGCCCCCATCCACCTCTCAGGCGATCGCGGCGTCCATCTTGGTGGCACGCCGGGCTTTGACCGGCACGCTGGTCTCCGCCGGCACCGCGCGCCGCAGGCTCTTGAGGACGACCACCACGCCGGCCGTCACCAGGACACCGGCCGCCACCGCACCCGCGAAGAGCAGGGGCGAGCCGAGCTTGCCGATCGCGAAGACACCACCGGTGGAGGTGGTCATCGTGCTGCCGAACGTCATGGTCAAGATGCCCGTGACGGCACCACCGGCCAGCGTCGCGGGCAGCACCCGCAGTGGGTCGGCCAGCGCGAAGGGCACTGCGCCCTCGGGGATGAAGGCCGCACCGAACAGCCACGAGACCTTGCCGTAGCTGCGCTCGGCCGGGGTGAACACCCTGCCGCGCACGACGGTGGCCAGCGACAGGGCCAGCGGCGCCACCATGCCCGCGGCCATGACCGTCGCCATGATCTTGAAGTTGAGACTGTTCGGCGCGACCTGGACACCGGTCGCGGCGAACGCGATGGCGGCCTTGCTGATCGTGCCGCTGAGGTCCGCGTTCACCAGAAGACCCAGGACCAGGCCGAGCACCGTGGCGTTCCCCCAGGTCAGTGGGGGCAGCGCGTTGTGCAGCGCGTCCACGAGGTCGCTGACGCGGGGGCCGGCGAGTTCGAAGATCAAGGCGGTGGTGATCGCGGTGGCGACCGCGGGAACGAGCGCCATCGTGACGGTGCCCCGCTGGGCCAGGCGGCCGGTGGCCCGCCGCAACAGCACGGTCACGGTGCCCGCCACCACACCGGCGATGACCCCGCCGAGGAAACCGCCGATCGACACCATGGCGACCACGCCGCCGATGGCGCCGGGAAGGATGCCGTGGCGGCCGGCGATGCCGTGAGCGACGTAGCCGCCGACGACGGGCGTGAGCAGGAGCAGCGCGGAGGCGCCGGTCTGGAGCATCAGCGCGGCCCAGGAGTCGGCCTGGGTCAACGGACCGTCGTTGAGCAGCGTTCCCGCGTTCGTGCCGATCTCCGGTCCGCCCACGGCATAGGCCAGGACGGTGAGCAGGCCGCCGATCGCGACGAGCGTGCCGATGTAGGTCGTGTTGCCCGCAAGCCACCGGGCGAACCGGACGCCGACAGGGCGATCGACGAGCTGGTCGCCGCTGACCGGGTCCCGGTCCATGGGCACCGCGGTGCGGGTGGTGCGGTTCTCGGGGTGAGACATGATTCGAAACTCCGGTCACGGGAAGGAGATGCGGGGGTGCTGGTGCCGAGGGGAACGGCCGGCACTCGAACAGGTGCCGGCCGTCCGGCTGCGCGAGATCAGCTCGACCCGTACATAGGGCGGAGGTTCCAGCCTTGCAGGACCTGGCCGGGCTTGACGTTGACCATTCGGTCGTAGCCGTTGAACCAGAACGACCCGTGGTGGTGGCCCGTGAGGACGGCTGCCTTGTGGTCGGGGGTGTTCGGGTCCCAGCCGAGCTCGTACACCGGCGCGCCGGAGTCACCGGGGGCGGTGAACTTGCCGTTGCAGTGGCACCTGTCGGTTCCGCCCCGGTCCATCATGTAGGCGGCTTCGCCGTTGATCCTGTTCCGCTCGCCGAAGACCTCGTAGTTGATCGCCACGCCGTTGACGCTGACCGGATGCCCGCAGTGGTTGAACGTCGTCTGCCCGCTCACGCACAGCTGCCGGCCCAGGTAGGTCCAGCCACTCCAGTTCGTGACCTTCAAGTAGGTGTGGCTGTCCGCGGTGCCGCCGGTCCAGATGTTGCCGGAGTACGACGCGTTGGGGCTGCTGATCAGTTCGGCGTCCAGGTCCGTCCGCCGCCGCTCGACGTTGCCGAAGTACTTGCCCGACGCGGTCTGGAACTGGCCCCAGAGGGTGTTGCAGTGACCGGCGGTCACCAATCTTGGGCTTGTTGGTCTGGTTGTCCCAGACGGCATAACCGCCGTGCAGTAGCTGCCGGTCGCCGCGTTCTTGATCGAACCGCCGCCCCAGAAGGGCACGCTGTCGTCGAACCGGCCCCACTCGGGCGTCATCCGCCCCGGACCGATGTCGACCTTGTCCCCGTATTGCTGCCGCAAGCCGTCCGCGGCGGACTGAGGCCCTTCGACGGCGACGTGGACCGCGTCCTTCTGCCCGTCGTACGCGGCGACGATGCCGAGCTGCTCCCCGCTGGAGTTCCAGTCGCCGCTCATGGCGTACTTCTGGACCTCGTCCGCCTCACCCTTGGTGAACTTGCTGATCTTGACCGTGACCGCCACGCCCGCCGGAATCTCCGCCTGGGTCTGGGCCACCTCCTCGGCCGACGTGCCCGCGGGGAGCATCAGCACCGTGTCGCTGAGCCCGAAGACGCCGAGGGCGGAATGTTCGGCGACGATCTTGTCGAGGCCCTGCCACTGATCCTGGCTCGGAGCGTCCGAAGGCGTGTCCGACGGCGTGTCCGGTGTGGTGGACGGCGAAGGCGTGTCCGGTGTGGTGGACGCCGCGGGCGAGTCCGGCGTGTCCGGCTCGGCGGAGGCCGAGGGCCCGGCGAAGATCATCGGCAGTGCGCTGACGGCGACGGTCGCGATCAGGATCCGCTCGACGTACTTCTTTCTTGCTGTCCGTTGCATCGGTTGCTTTCCTTCGGGCGAGGTGGACCTGCAGAGGTGCCCGCCGGCACTGCTGTGCCGTGCACCGACTGAACAGTGCGTGCCGTGTGATACCCGAACAATGGGGGCCGGATCGAATGGGTATCCCCATTCCTTCGCGGCGAGGTCCTCGGCGAAACCGGACTTCTCGCAGGTGAGAGGGGTGTCTGGCCGAGCCGGCCCGACATCGGCACCCCGGCGATCCACGGACCACCCGGCACCAGTTGATCCAGGTCGCGTGTGTTCGACGCTCGCCTCGCCCGGAAGGACGCGAGCCACGATCCGCCACCAGCGAAGAGGGGCGGAAGAAAGAGTTCGGAAAAGCAGAGAAGCAGGTAGAGACGAATCTCTACCTGCTTCTCTGAAGTACGCCGCCAGGGACTCGAACCCCGGACCCGCTGATTAAGAGTCAGCTGCTCTAACCAACTGAGCTAGCGGCGCTTGTTTGTGTGCCGGACACTTGCCGTTCCGACGTGCAGAACGTTAGCACAGCGCCTCGAGCGGATCCCAATCGGCTGGTCAGCACCGGTTTGCAGGTGCATCCGCCACGTAACGATCCGGCCACTCGCGCAACTTCGGGCTACCTCGTGTCGTCCCCTAGTTGGGGGACGCCAAAACGACTTCGTGCAGGCAGTCTCGGGAGCGGGCGACAAGCAGATCGGAAGTACGTCGATGGGGATGTGGGGCAGGCGCGGTCGTGGTGTGGTCATGGCGGGAGTCGCTGTGATCCTGATCGCAGGCTGTTCAGGGGGCGGCGAGGGATCGGGCGGTGCGGCGGGCACGTCGTCGAGTACGCCGCCGCCGCTGAAGCCTGTCACGTTGACGCTGGCTTTGAACGACGGCGCGGCTGACGTGGCGCCGGGACTGCCGGTCATCGCCACCGCGGCCGACGGGAAGCTGACCGACGTCAAGCTGACCAACGGTGAGGGCAAGGCGGTCGAGGGGAAGCTGAACGCCGAGGGGACGCAGTGGAACAACACCGAGCCGCTCGGGTACGGCAAGACCTACAAGCTGAGCGCCACGGCGACCGGTGAGGACGGCAAGCCGCAGACCAAGGAGTCGTCCTTCACCACGGTGAAGCCGCGGACGCTGACCTACGTGTCGACGACCCCGCAGGACGGCAGCACGATCGGGGTGGGGCAGCCGCTGGCGTTCTACTTCGACGAGCCGGTGGCCGACAAGGTCGCGGCCGAGAAGATGCTGGAGATCACCACCGAGCCCAAGGTCGAGGGCGCCTTCTACTGGTTCAACAAGAAGGAGGTGCACTGGCGTCCGGAGAAGTTCTGGAAGTCGGGCACCAAGATCACCATGCACATCAAGGTCTACGGCAAGACCGTCGGTGACGGCATCTACGGCCAGGAAGACCGCGTCATCACCACCACGGTCGGCGACGAGGTCATCTACGAGGCCGACGGTGGCACGCACCAGGTCAACGTCAAGGTCAACGGCCAGGTCGTGAAGACCATGCCGACCTCGATGGGCAACGCGGCCAACACCACGCCCACCGGCACGTACGTGCTGATGGAGAAGCACGACCGCATGATCATGGACTCGACCACGTACGGCCTGGCGCTCGAGAACGGCGGCTACAAGACGCCGGTCAGCTGGGCGTTCCGGATGTCGAACAGCGGCATCTTCTTCCACCAGGCCGAGTGGTCCGTCGGTGACCAGGGCCGCCGCAACGTGAGCCACGGCTGCCTCAACCTCTCGCCGGCGAACGCCAAGTGGGTGTACGACAACAGCAAGCAGGGCGACCCGGTCATCGTCACGAACTCCGGTGGGCCCGCGCTGGAGCCGTGGGACGGGTTCGGCGACTGGCAGGTGCCGTGGAACCAGTGGGTTCAGGGCAACCGCTGACATAACGCCGAGGGGGCTGCGCACCTGGTGCGCAGCCCCTTTCGCTGGCCTGCTGAAAACGTTTGTGGAAGGCTGTCTCCGCCACCGCCGCCTGGTTGCACCTACCTGGGAGGCACTGTGGTTTCACCGCTGCGAAGACTGCTCGTGCTCGCATCGGCTCTCGCGCTCACCGCTCTGGCGGCACCGCCCGCACAAGCCGACGACGTGTTGCTGTCGCTCGCCAGACCGGCCACGGCGTCGAGCGAGAGCAATGCCTGGCACGTCGCCACGAAGGCGACCGATCTCGACCGCCGGACCACCTGGCGGAGCGTTGGCGGCGACCGGCAGTGGATCTCGATGGACCTCGGCTCGATGTCTACGATCAACCGCGTCGTGCTGCGCTGGGGCTTCCTCTGCGCGCGCAGCTACTCCGTCCAGACATCGCCGGAAGGCGTGTACTGGCGTGACATGTACAGCACGGACAAGGGCAACGGCGGCGACGACAACCTCGAGTTCACCGGCTTCGGCCGCTGGGTGCGGGTCTCGCTGACCAAGCCGTGCTTCAGGAACTACGAGCTCAGGGAGTTCGAGGTCCACGGCACGCCCGGCGTCGTCGACACCGCACCGCCCGGCGCCCCCGGCACGCTGAGCGTCAAGGCCTTCACCGCCACCTCGGTCAACCTGCAGTGGGGCCCGGCGAGCGACAACGTGGCCGTCACGAGCTACGAGATCTACCAGTCCGGCCAGTTCGTGAAGTCGGTCGCCGGTGACGCGCTCTCCAACAACGTCACCCGTCTCAACCCGAACACCACGTACTCCTTCTACGTCAACGCGAAGGACGCCGCGGGCAACATCTCGCAGGCCGGCAACTCGATCACGGTCACCACGCCGGCCGCCGTCGTCGACACCGGGCCGCCGACCGTGCCGTACAACGCGATCGTCCAGAAGCTGACCGCCAACAGCGTCTCGCTCGCCTGGGGCGCGTCGAGTGACGACGTCGCGGTCGCGAGCTACGCGGTGTTCTCCGGCGGCGTCCAGGTCGGCACCACCACCGGCCAGCAGACCACGATCGCCGGTCTCAAGCAGCAGACCGACTACGAGTTCACCGTCAAGGCGATCGACACCGCCGGCAAGAGCTCCGCGTTCACCGCGCCGATCAAAGCCAGCACCCGCAAGGGACACGACGCCGTCGGCGAGGTCACCAAGATCACCGACGACACGGACGTCCCGTGGGGCCTCGAGTTTTTGAGGGATGGCACGGCGTTCTACGCCCAGCGCGACACCGGCGACATCATCCGCATCGCGCCCGACGGCACCAAATCCGTCGCCGGCCGTGTTCCGAACGTCGTCAGCACCGACGGCGAGGGCGGCCTGCTCGGTGTGGAGTACAAGGACGGCTGGATCTACGCCTACCACACCAGCCCGACCGACAACCGGCTCGTCAGGTTCAGGCTGGTCGACGGGAAACTCGACCAGAGCACGCACCAGGTCCTGCTCACCGGCGCCCCGCGCAACAAGTTCCACAACGGCGGCAGGCTCCGGTTCGGCCCGGACGGCAAGATCTACATCTCCACCGGCGACGGCCAGGTCAGCTCCAACGCCCAGGACCTGAACTCGTTGGGCGGCAAGGTGTTGCGCGTCAACCCCGACGGCAGCGTCCCTCGCGACAACCCGTTCCCCGGCAAGTACGTCTACAGCTACGGCCACCGCAACGTGCAGGGCCTGGCGTTCGACTCGCGCGGCAGGCTGTGGGAGGCCGAGCTCGGCAACTCGGTCATGGACGAGGTCAACCTGATCAAGCCGGGCGCCAACTTCGGCTGGCCCGCCTGCGAAGGCACGTCTGGCGAGTGCGGCGACCCGACGTTCCTCGCGCCCAAGCACACCTGGCCGGTATCCCAGGCCTCTCCGAGCGGACTGGCCATTGTGGACGACGTGCTGTACCTGGCGGCGTTGCGCGGCCAGCGGCTCTACCGGATCCCGGTCGGCGGTGAGCCGCAGGTGTTCTTCGAGGGTGCCTACGGTCGCTTGAGGACGGTCGAGAAGACGCCGGACGGTGACCTCTGGCTCACGACGTCCAACGGGGACAAGGACTCCATCCCCAACAACAGCACCACCCAGATCTACAAGGTGAAGTTGCGCTGACTCAGGACACCGTCACCTGGCCATGAGAAACGGCCAGGTGACGGTTCACCTGCACCGCTTCGAGCATCCGCCGGTCGTGCGTGACCAGCAGCAACGTGCCGGGGTAGTTCTCCAGCGCCTGCTCCAGTTGCTCGATCGCCGCCAGGTCGAGGTGGTTCGTCGGCTCGTCCAGCACCAGCAGGTTCACCCCGCGCCCCTGCAGCAACGCCAGCGCTGCCCGCGTCCGTTCGCCGGGGGAGAGGGACGCCGCCGGGCGCATCACGTGCGCCGCCTTCAGCCCGAACTTCGCCAGCAACGTCCGCACGTCGGCCGGGTTCATCTCCGGCACGGCCTCCTCGAACGCGTCCACCAGCGGCAGGTCACCCAGGAACAGCCCGCGCGCCTGGTCCACCTCGCCGACCACGACGCCGGAGCCCAGCGTCGCGTAGCCCGAGGTCAGCTCCGCCCTGCCGAGCAGCGCGGCCAGCAGCGTCGACTTGCCCGCGCCGTTCGCCCCGGTGATCGCGACCCGGTCCGCCCAGTCGATCTGCAGGTCGACGGGACCCAGCCGGAACCCGCCGCGTTCGACCACAGCCGCCCGCAGCGACGCCACGACGGCGCCGGACCGCGGGGCCGCGGCGATCTCCATCCGCAGCTCCCACTCCTTGCGGGGCTCCTCGACGACGTCCAGCCGTTCGATCATGCGGTCGGTCTGGCGCGCCTTGGAGGCCTGCTTCTCGGTGGCGTCGGCACGGAACTTGCGGGCGTTCTTGTCGTTGTCGCCCGCCTTGCGCCGGGCGTTCTTCACGCCCTTCTCCATCCACGACCGCTGCATGCGCGCACGAGCCTCCAACGAGGCCTTGGTGTCCGCGTACTCGTCGTAGTCCTCACGCGCGTGCTGACGGGCCCGTGAGCGTTCTTCGAGGTACGACTCGTAGCCGCCGCCGTACAGGCGCACGGCGTTCTGGTGCAGATCGAGCTCCAGCACGCTCGTGACCGTGCGGGCCAGGAACTCGCGGTCGTGCGACACCAGCACCGTGCCCGCGCGCAGGCCCGTGACGAACTTCTCCAGCCGCTCGAGGCCGTCGAGGTCCAGGTCGTTCGTCGGCTCGTCCAGCAGGAAGATGTCGTAGCGGCTGAGCAGCAACGACGCCATGCCCGCCCGCGCCGCCTGGCCACCGGACAGCGAGGTCATCACCGCGTCCAGCCCGACCGTCAGCCCGAGGTCGCCGATGACTTCGAGTGACCGTTCCTCCAGGTCGGCGCCACCCAGCGCGAGCCACTGGTCCAGCGCCTCCGAGTAGCCCTCGTCGTTGCCGGCGGTCAGCGCCTCGGTGGCGACGTCCAACGCGGTCTGAGCTGCGGCGACACCGGTGCGGCGAGCCAGGAAGTCCCGCACGGTCTCGCCTTCGAGACGTTCCGGCTCCTGCGCGAGGTGCCCGACGTTCGCGGACGGCGGATTCAGCGACACGCGACCTGACTCGGCGGGGATCAGCCCGGCCAGCGTCTTCAACAGCGTCGACTTGCCCGCGCCGTTCACGCCCACGAGCCCGATGACGTCGCCGGGAGCGACCACCAGATCGAGGCCGGAGAACAGGACGCGATCACCGTGACCTGCGGCGAGATCCTTGGCGACGAGCGTGGTCATGAAGGCTCCCGAAACGTGAAGAAAGGCCCCCGCATTTGCGGAGGCCTTTCGACAAAGGGTGAGTGACGGGACTTGAACCCGCGACACCTGGGATCACAACCCAGTGCTCTGCCAGCTGAGCTACACCCACCATCACCGGTCGTTGACCGGCGAGGAGAAGCATAGCAATGGCAGCTACTGATATTGAAATCGGGGGTTCAGTCGGCGTTCTTGAGCAGCTCAGCGGCCACGGCCTGAGCCTGTTCACTCGACGGACCGGGCTGCGGCACGAACGCCGTGCGCCGGTAGTACGCGAGCTCCCGGATCGACTCGATGATGTCCGCGAGCGCCCGGTGCGCGAGCCCCTTGCCCGGCTGCGCGTAGTAGATGCGCGGGTACCAGCGCCGGCACAGCTCCTTGATCGACGACACGTCGACCATCCGGTAGTGCAGGTGCGCGTCCAACGCAGGCATGTCGCGGGCGATGAACCCGCGGTCCGTGGCGATGGAGTTGCCGGCCAACGGTGCCGTGCGAGGGTCGGGGACCCACTCCTTGATGTAGGCCAGCACGGCCGCCTCGGCCTCTTCCAGCGACACCGCGGAGGCGCGCACCTCTTCTGTCAGGCCCGACTTGGCGTGCATCTCCATGACGACCTCTGGCATCGAGGCGAGCACTTCGTCATCCGCGTGGATCACAATGTCCACGCCGTCGCCGAGCACGTTCAGCTCGGCGTCCGTGACCAGTGCCGCGATCTCGATCAGAGCGTCCTTGCCCAAGTCGAGTCCGGTCATCTCGCAGTCGATCCACACCAGACGATCCATCACGCCCGGAACATTACTGCGCGGGGCGTCAACTTCGAGTGGCGGCGTGCAGCAACCTGGTTACGCTCCTCGTGCATGACGGCTCAAGCTGAGATCGCTGCTGGATACGCCTCCGAGAGCGCGGCCATCGAGCTCGGCGCGGTGCTGGTCGACGGAACCGTCGAGTCGACCGCGCACGTCCGCATCCCGTTGGCCATGGTCAACCGCCACGGACTTGTCGCGGGGGCAACGGGAACCGGCAAGACGAAGACGCTCCAGCTGCTCGCCGAACAGCTGTCGAACAACGGCGTGCCGGTGCTGATGGCCGACGTGAAGGGCGACTTGTCCGGTCTGTCGCAGCAGGGGCAGGAAAGCGACAGGACGAAGGCGCGCGCCGCGGACACCGGCGACGACTGGCAGCCGCAGTCGTACCCGACCCAGTTCCTGTCGATCGGCACCGGCGGCCTCGGCGTGCCGCTGCGGGCCACGGTCACGAGCTTCGGGCCGATCCTGCTGTCGAAGGTGCTCGGCCTGAACGACACCCAGGAGTCGACGCTCGGCCTGATCTTCCACTGGGCGGACTCGAAGGGCCTCCCGCTGCTCGACACCAAGGACCTGCGCAGCGTCATCCAGCACCTGACCAGCGACGAGGGCAAGGAGGACCTGAAGGGCATCGGCGGTGTGTCGAGCTCGACGGCGGGCGTCATCCTGCGAGCCCTGGTCAACCTGGAGGCGCAGGGCGGCGACCGGTTCTTCGGCGAACCGGAGCTGGACCCGGCCGACCTGATGCGGCAGCACGACGGCAAGGGCGTCGTCAGCCTGCTGGAACTGGCCGAGCTGCAGGGCAACCCGGCGCTGTTCTCCACGTTCCTGATGTGGCTGCTGGCGGAGCTGTTCGAGACGCTGCCGGAAGAGGGTGACGTCGAGAAGCCCAAGCTCGTGTTCTTCTTCGACGAGGCGCATCTGCTGTTCTCGAACGCGTCGAAGGCGTTCCTCGACCAGATCACCCAGACCGTGAAGCTCATCCGGTCCAAGGGAATCGGCGTGTTCTTCTGCACGCAGCTGCCCACCGACATCCCGAACGACGTGCTGTCGCAGCTCGGCGCGCGCGTCCAGCACGCACTGCGCGCGTTCACGCCCGACGACCAGAAGGCGTTGGCGCGCACGGTGAAGACGTACCCGACGACGCCGCACTACGACCTGGAGAAGGCGCTCACGTCGCTCGGCATCGGCGAGGCGATCATCACCGTGCTGAGCGAGAAGGGCGCGCCGACGCCGGTCGCGTGGACCAGGCTGCGCGCGCCCCGCTCGTTGATGGACACCATCGGCAACGACGCGATCAAGCAGGGGGCACAGCAGAGCGACCTCCACGGCAAGTACTCGGAGACGGTCGACCGCGAGTCGGCCTACGAGCAGCTGATGCAGAAAGTCGCGCCGCCGCAACAAGAACAACAAGCCCCGGAACCTCAGCGACACGAGAAGGAGGAACCGGGGCTCGTCGAGAAGGTGCTCGGCAACAGCGCCGTGAAGTCGTTCCTGCGGTCAGCCGGCAGCGCCCTGGCGCGCGAGATCACGCGGGGCCTCTTCGGGACTTCGCGCAAGCGACGCTGACAGCACCGCCGCGCCGATGCACAGCGCGCCCGCGACGTACCAGGCCAGGTCGTAGCTGCCCAGGTGGTCGCGGGTGAGCCCGGCCGCGGACGCGGCGATGGCCGCCCCGAGCTGGTGCGACGCGAACACCCAGCCGAACACGACAGGGCCGGACATGCCGAAGTACTGGCGGCACAACGCCACCGTCGGCGGCACGGTCGCGACCCAGTCCAGGCCGTAGAAGATGATGAACACCAGCATCGACGGGTGAGCGGACTCGCCGAACAGCTGTGGCAACAGCATCAACGACAGCCCGCGCAACGCGTAGTAGCCCGCCAGCAGCATCCGCGAGTCGACGCGGTCGGTCAGCCAGCCGGACGCGATCGTGCCCACGATGTCGAACACGCCGACCAGCGCCAGCAATCCGGCCGCGGTCGTCGTCGGCATGCCGTGGTCGTGCGCGGCGGGGATGAAGTGCGTGCCGACCAGGCCGTTCGTCGAGGCGCCGCAGATCGCGAAACCGCCTGCCAGCAACCAGAACGGCCGCGTGCGAGCAGCCGACTTCAACGCGCCCAATGCCCTGCGCGCCGCACCACCGGACGGCGGCGGGGGAGTGTCCTCGGCGGCACCCAGCGGCAGCAGCCCGACGTCACGCGGGTACTCGCGCAGGAAGAAGGCCGCCAGCGGCACCACGGCGAGCGCGGCGATGCAGATCACCAGCGACGCGTACCGCCAGCCATAGGTCGCGGACAGCCACGCCACCAGCGGCAGGAACACCAGCTGACCGGCCGCGCCACCCGCCGTCAGCACACCCGTGACGAGCCCGCGGTGCCGGACGAACCAGCGTCCGGTGATCGTCGCGACGAACGCCAGCGCCATCGACCCGGTGCCCAGCCCGACCACGACACCCCAGAGCAGTACCAGCTGCCACGACGAGGTCATGAACACCGTCAGCCCGCTGCCGATCGCGACCATCGTCAACGCGAAGGTCACCACGACCCGCACGCCGAACCTGTCCATCAGCGCGGCCGCGAACGGCGCCGTCAACCCGTACAGCAACAGGTTGATCGAGATGGCGAGCGAGATCGTGCCGGTCGTCCAGCCGAACTCCGCCCGCAACGGCTCGATCAGCGCACCCGGCGCCGCGCGGAACGACGCGGCACCCACCAACGCGATGAAGGACACACCTGCGACAACCCAGGCCCAATGGAGTCTCACGCCGACAAGGTTCGGTGATGGCCCGACCTTGAACCAGTGGCCGGATGGCCAACATGTGAAAGAATCAGGCCATGCACCGCATCGCCGTCCTCGCGCTCGAACAGTCGGTGGCGTTCGACCTCGGCAGCTCGACGCACATGTTCGCCCGGCTCGGCGACCTGTACGAGGTCGTCGTCTGCTCGCCGGACCGCCGCCCGATCCCCACCAGCGGCGGCTTCACGATCGCGCCCGAGCACGGCTTGGAGGCGCTCCAAGACGCGGACACGGTGCTCGTGCCGGGCACCAACTACAGACCGGCACGCGAGGGCTGGCTCGAACCCGCCGTCCTGGAGGCACTGACCACCACGAACGCGCCGCGGATCATGTCGATCTGCACCGGCGCGTTCGTGCTGGCCGCCGCCGGGCTGCTCGACGGCAGGCCCGCGACCACGCACTGGGGCACCACCGAGGAGTTCCGCGCCCTGTACCCGAAGGTGCGGCTCAACCCGGACGTGCTGTTCATCGACGACGGCGACGTGCTCACCTCGGCGGGCGTCGCGGCGGGCATCGACCTGTGCCTGCACGTCATCAGGTCCGACCACGGCAGCGAGGTGGCGAACTGGATCGCCCGCTACTGCGTCGTCCCGGCGTGGCGGCAGGGCGGCCAGTCGCAGTTCGTGGACCGGCCGGTGCCGAGCTACCCGGACACGTCGACCGCGCTGGCCCGCGAGTGGGCCTTGGAGCGGCTCCAAGAACCGCTCGACCTCGCCGGGATGGCCGCGCAGGTGCGGATGAGCGTGCGCACGTTCACCCGCCGGTTCCGCGCCGAGACCGGCATGTCGCCCGGCCAGTGGCTGACGCAGCAGCGGGTGGAACGGGCCCGGCACCTGCTCGAGTCGACGGAGCTGCCGGTGGACCAGGTGGCCCGGCACGCGGGCTTCGGGACGGGAGCGGCACTGCGGCAGCAGCTGGCGGCGTCGATCGGGGTGTCGCCGACGGCCTACCGTCAGACGTTCCGCACGGCCTGAAGCTTCGCCCGCACCTCGTCCGCCTCCGGCACACCCAGCTCGTCGTAGATCGTCAGCGCCAGCTCCCAGTGGTCGGCGGCGTCCTCCGCGCCCAACTCGTGTGCCGCGTCGCCGATCAGTGCCAACGAGCCGGCCTCGTGGTAGCGGCTGCCGATCTCACGGGACAGGGCGAGCGTCGTGCGGGCGGCCGTGCGCGCGGCTTCGAACTGTCCCTGGCCGAGCTGGACCTCTGCCATGGCCTGCCGGCAGGAGACCGCGCCGACCTGCTCACCGACCTGGTCGTACATGGCCAGTGCGCGGCGAAGTTGCTGCTCGGCCTCGTCCCATCGCCGCATCCTGCGATAGAAGATGGCGAGGCTTTGCCGGGCGATCGCCTCGACCCACGTCGCGCCCGCCTTCCGCGCGGTCGCGGCTGCTTCCAGGTGATGTGCCTCGGCGTCGTCGAAATGACGCAGATGCTCCAACACGGCGGCCAGCGTGCCCAGTACACGCGCACGAGCCAGCTCCGAGACGTGACCGCTCAGGTCGAGCGCCTTGCGCAGCCACGTCGCCGACTCCTCGAACTCGTGCAGCCGCTCGTGGGCGACGCCGATGTTCATCAGCATCGCCAGCCGGGGTTCGGTCGTGCCTTCCGTGCAGGGCAACGCCAGGTGGCAGACGCGCAGCAAGGCCGAGAAGTCGGAGCGCAGCCACAGGTACCGCGACAGCGTGTACGTCAGCTGCCACGCGTGCGTCGGCCGGTTGTGCGCCGCCGCGGACTCGATCGCGCTGATCACGTTCGTGAGCTCGGTGCCGAACCATGCGGTGGCTTCGTCGGCGGTGGTCAGCGGCGGAGTCTCCGTCGGCCGGTGCCGTGGTGAGATGTCGACCGGCGTGCGCATGACCGGCAGGAGGCCGTCGGCGATGTCGGCGCAGTGCAGGTAGTAGTCCAGCAACCTCTCCAGTGCGGCTTCCCTGCCGGGATCCAGGTGCGACAGTTCCGCCGAGTAGGCGGCGAGCAGGTCGTGGCACCCGAACCGGTCCGGTGCCGGCGAGCTGACGAGCTGCGTCCGTACCAGTTCCGCGAGCAACGGGCGGACCTCGCCACCCGCCAGCGCCAATGCCGCGTGCACCCCGATCACCCCGCCGCCGCGCACGCCGAGCAGCCGGAACAACCGGGCCGCGGCGGGGGAGAGCTGCTGGTAGGACCACGAGAAGACGGCACGGACGTCCGTGGACGAGTCGTCGTCGCCGAGCATGTCGAGGCCTGCGCCGATCAGGTCGTCGGCGAGCTCGCGCAACGGGAAGGTCGTGGCCGAGGCACGGGCCGCGACCACGGCGAGCGCGAGTGGCAGCCCCGCACACCGTTCGACGAGGTCGCGCGCAGCACCGGGGTCGGCCTGCAGCCGGGCCAGGCCGAGATGACTGGCCAGCACCGCCTCCGACTCGTCGCGGGTCAGCGTCGTCAGATCGACCGCTCGAGCGTTCTCCAGCCCGGACAACGGATCGCGGCTCGTCACCACGGCGACGCGTTCGGGGCTGTCCGGCAGCAAGGGGCGGACCTGGTCCGCGTCACGCGCGTTGTCCAGCAGCACCAGCACTTTCCGTCCGGCGAGCAGCCGCTGGAACAGAGCCGACCGCTCCTCCACAGTGGACGGTATCTCGTCGGCGGGCACCTTCAGCGCGTCGAGGAAACCGCGCAGCACGTCCGACGGCCGCACGGGTTCCGCGCTCGGGTCGAAGCCGCGCAGGTTCACGTACAGCTGCCCGCCGGGAAAGCGATCGGCGGCTCCACGACACCACTTCACCGCCAGTGCGGTCTTGCCGACGCCCGCGGTGCCGTGGATGACCGACACGGCAGCGGAGCCGAGCGCGGTCAACTCCGCCTCGCGGCCGACGAAGTGCGGGTTCACGGCGGGGAGCTGGCGCGGAACAGAGATGGTGGCGCCGGTGAGGATCCGTTCGTGCAGGCCGCGCAGTTCACGGCCCGGTGTGCTGCCCAGCTCCTCGGCGAAGAGCCGCGTCACGGCCCGGTACGCGGCCAGCGCCTCCGCCTGCTGACCGCAGCGGTGCAGAGCGAGGATCAGGTGCGCCCAGAACGGTTCCCGCAACGGGTGCTGACGGGTCAGGGCACGCAGTTCGGGGATCACCTCGGCGTGCCGCCCGCGCTCCAGGTCGTCCGCGAGCCGCAGTTCCAGCGCGGTCAGGCGTTCCTCGGCGAGCGGGTCGATCTCCTCGCGCCGCAACGACTCCGAGTGGACGTCGGTGAGCACTGGCCCGCGCCACAACGACAGCGCTTCGGACGCGGCTCCCGTGGCCACGAGGTCGCGGAACCGGGCCAGGTCGAGCTGGTGCGGTGAGATCACCGCCGTGTACCCGCCGGACACCGTGGTCACCACGTTCGCCTCGCCGAGCGCCTTGCGCAGCCGCGCGATGACCATCTGCACGGTCTTGACCGCCCGGTCCGGGCCGGGCGGGTCGCCGTTCCACAGCCACCGCACCATCCGGTCGGTGGTCACGAGCTCGTTGGCGCGCAACAACAGTCCGGCGAGAGCGACCCTGGTGTGACCGGCGGGGAGCGGGACGACCCGCCCCCGCACCGAAACCTCCAGCGTGCCGAGTACCCGGAACTCAGCCGTCATCGCGGACCAGGAACGGCCGCAGCAGGTCGGGCACCGCCTCGTCGGCGAGCGCCAGGCCGTCGGACTCGCCGACGTCCGTCACGTGGTAGACGCCCGCACCCGCCGCGGTGGTCGCGCCGATCGTCATCAAACCGCTGCGGCGCTGGAAGAACGACCGCTGGATGCGCCAGCCGATGATGCCGGTGCGCTGCAACGCCACGGTGCTGCGCACCAGGGAGTTGTTGCGCGTCACCAGATAGCGGTCGTCGAGCGCGTTGCCGAGCGAGCGGTAGTTGTCCCAGCCGACCAGCGCGGCGAACGGGATGATCGCCACCGGGATCGGCCACGCCCACGACGGCGCGAAGATCGCAAGGCCGATCGCGATCACGACCCACGGCACCACGTGCCGGATCACGCTGCGGCGCAACGCGGCGAACGGGTGCTTGCGGAGCTTGCGCAGAGTCGGGTCGTCGGCGACCTTCAGCACGTCCTGCGAGACCTGGTGCGCCACGGACAACGGCGCGGGCGGCAGCAGCAGGTTGCTCTCGCCCTTCGAGCCCAGGCCCGTGGTCACCGCGGCGAGCTTGGCGCCCTTGCCCGCGCGGACCAGCAGCGGTTCCTGGATGTCGACGCCGCGAAGCCGTTGCTCCTCCACGGAAACCGACCGCGTGGTGAGCAGACCTCGTTGCACGCGCAGGGTTCCGTCCGGCTCGCGGGTGAGCCGGTAGTTCCAGAACTGAAGGATGTAGAGCGGTACCGACAGCACCAGCCCGGCCACGACCAGCGCGATCGCGAACACGCCGAGCAGCGTGAAGCTCGGGTGCTCGAACAGCCACTCCCACAGGTCCTGGACCGGGTGCAGGCCGAGGTCGTCGGCGTAGTTGGACAGGATGCCGAACACGGCACCGATCGCGACCAGGCCCGACAACGACAGCGGCGCGAACTTCAGCCACTTCAGGTCGAGCTGCGAGATGACCTCGGACTCCGCGAGCACCGGCTCGGCGTGCGGCTCGTCCGGGGACGCCGGTCGCGCGACTGTCTTCTGCAGCAACAACACCCGCAGCCGCTCGGCCTCCTCCGACGTCACCGCGTCGAGGGTGAGGCCGTCGGTGCCGGGCGCGTCCTGCTGCCCGGTGCCGATGCGCACCGCCGACAGCCCGAAGACCCGGTGACCGGGCTTGGACGTGAGGTCGACCGTCCTGATGCGATCGCGCGGCACCGCGAGCTGCTTGCGGGTCAGCAGACCCGTGTGCAGCTCGACCTGGTCGTCGGTGATGCGGTACTTCGTGGTGCGCCAGATGAAGTAGCTGAACGCGAGGATCAGCGCGACCGTCACGCCGCTCGCGAACAGCCGCCACTTCTCGCCGTTGCCGGTGACCAGCAGGACGGCGATCGGCACCAGCATCGCGATGCCCTCGTTGAGCGGCCGCACGATCAGCATGCGCACGTGCAGGCGGTGCCACTCGGCCAGCGGCTCGGTGAACTCCGGCGCCGCGGGCAGGTCGGCTGGAGTGGTCACGTGGCATCACCCGGCGTCGCCTGGGTGGTGTTGGTCAGCTCGACCACGAGCCGCTGCGCCACCTCGTGGTCCAGGCCCTCGATCTCGACGGGACCCGCGGCCGACGCCGTCGTCACCGTGACCGTCGCGAGGCCGAGCAACTGCTGGAACGGCCCGCGCTTGGTGTCGATCGTCTGGATGCGCGACACGGGCGCGACCCGCCACTCCTGGTTCAGCCAGCCGGAGAGGGTGTACACGGCGTCCTGCGTGGTCTCCCAGCGGTGCACGCGGTACCGCCAGCTCGGCTCGACCGCGGTGTGCACGATCCCGACGACGAGCGTGGCGATCATGAGCGCCAGCTCCCACGTGGGCGGTTCGTTCACCAGCATGAACACGACCAGCTGGGGCACGAACAGCACCAGCCAGAAGAGGGCCGCCTGCATCGTCCACAGCAGGACCGACTTCGGACTCACCTGGTGACGAGGAGTGCGCAGTTGCAGAGTCACCCCACAAGGGTGCCTCACCGCCCACTGGCGATGTGGCCAGGTGTGCCAATTGGTGTGTCGGTGGAGAGGTGGTCTTGCTTGCGAGGGAGGCAAGACCACCTCAACCGGTCAAAACGATCAGGGCTGGCAGTAGTACGGCGGGGTGAAGACGTCAGGGGTGTCGGCCGACGCCGCTCCGGCCGCCGTCAGCAGTGCTCCCAAACTGAGGATCACTGCGGCGGCGATTCGAGCGATAGTGTTCATCTTCATTGAGGTGCTCCGTTCCGATAGGTGGCGGCCGTGGATGAGGGCAGGAAGTCGTTGACGAGGTTCGGCGCGCGGTTGCGGGCGGTCCGGCTGCAACGCGGTTTGTCGCAAAAGGACCTCGCGTGCCCCGGCGTCTCCATGAGCTACGTGTCGAGGCTGGAATCCGGCGAGCGCGTGCCGTCGCCCGCCGTGGTGCGCAGGCTCGCCGAGGTGCTCGGCGTCGACCCGTCCGAGCTGATGGTCGACGAGGACCGCACCGCGATGCAGGACGAGGCGCTGGCGTGGTGCGAGGCGCTGCTGGCCTACCACGACGGCGACCTGGTGATGGCCGTCGACCTGCTGGAAACGCTGGGAAAGCGGTCGGACGAGGAGATGTTCGGCTGGTGCGTGCGCTGGACGCGCCTGGTGATGCTGGCGAGGCAGCGCGACCACGAGGGTCTGCTGCTGGCGGCGGCGAAGCTGCGCAAGTCCTGGTCTCCCGGTCCGGCGGTGGACGCGTTGGCTGAGATCCTGCGCGCATCCTCGTTGCGGCGCCTCGGCCGGACGGCCGAATCCGTGCGAGCCGCGACCGAGGCCGTTGAGCTGTCCAGTGGTGACGGTGAACGGGTGCGCCGCGTCAACACGCGCGCACTCATCTCGTTGTGCGCGGAGCTCACCGCGGCGGGACGTCTGGCCGACGCCGAACAGGTCGTGGACCAGCTTTCCGCGCGACTGCCCGAACTCGGGCGCGACCGGCTCGCGATCTCCACGTGGTGGGCGCGGGCCAAGGTCGCGGACCGGCTGGGGGACAGGAGCGAGGCCGCGCACTGCATCCGCGAGGCCGTCGCCATGCTCGACGACTTCGACGGTGATCCCGAGTACCGCTGCCGCGTTCGCCTTGCGGGAGCGTCCATCGCGCTGCGCACGCCCGGTGCGAACCTCGACGAGGTCGTGGCGTTGCTGGACAAGGTGGAGACGACGGTCGCCGCGATGCGCCGGCCGGACGGTCTGCTCGCCCACGCTCGCGCGTTGCGCGCCGAGTTGGCGTTGCGCGACGGCGAGGTCGACAGGGCTCGCGAGCTCGCGCAGGAGGCCATCGCGACCGGTCAGCTCGACGCCGAGCAGCAGCTGCGGTGCCACCTGCTGCTGGTGCGGGCGGCGGACGAGGTCGACCCGGACGGCAGCACCGGCGCGCGCACGGCCTTGGCCGCGCTGCTGGAGCACATCAACCCCGAGGGCGTTGACCCGCTGCTGTGGCGCGACGTGGCGCGGATTGCTCTGCGCAAGCACTGACCGCAGGCGACGTTGCCCGGCCATGACCGCCCCTCGCTCCTTAACTGGACACATTGTTAACGGAGCATGACACAGACCAGTTACCCGTCACATCACCCAATTCCACTGCGTGGACGTGGGTAAATCACCCAAGAACCGCGACCACCCCGTCGGCGGCAAGCGACCGAACGGGCGATTGGACCCCGGTCTGGTCGGACCAATTGTCAATCACTTGACAATAGATGACTCGCCGTTGGTCAAGCTCATCCACCACACGATGGCGCCGGAGCGGCCGTTGACGTCAAGGGTCGTGTAGATCCGCTGGAGGTGGTTCTGCACGGTCTTGGGCGAGAGTCCGAGCGACTCGGCGATCATCGCCGTGCTCGCGCCGGCCGCGACGAGCCGCAGCACCTCGATGCCGCGTTTGGTCAGACCCGCCCGCAGCGCGCGGGCGATTCGGGTGTTCGTGTGCTCCGCCGTACCGGTCTCGTGCAGCTCACCGGCGTGCGGGACGCGCACCACGGCGTCCTCGCGCTTGGGCTCGAAACGCCTGTGCGCCAACTGTTCCACGAGTCGTGAGGACAGGTCGTGCTCGCGCATCCGCAACAGGTCGCGGCCCTCCTGCAGCTCCCACAGGCGGTACTGCTCCAACTGGAGCCGCGCGTGCCTGAGCGCCCGTCCCAGGTCCCCGGATCGTTCGTACGCCTCACTGAGCTGCTGGTGAGCGTGCACCGCCACTTCCCGTGCCAGGCAGCTCATCGCGAGCTCGGCGGCCTGCGTCAGCTGGGTGATCTGGTCCTGGTACCGCTTGCGCGCACCGGACATCCTGGCGCGCGCCATCAACGCCTCCGCCCGCGCCACCGGGCGGTTCCTTCCGGCAAGCAACTGGTCAGCGCGCTGCCAGCTGCGGTTCGCGCGGTCAAGTTCACCCAGATCAATGCGCACGTGTGTCAGCAGGACGTTGACCATCGCCATCCGCACCGGGTCGCCGACCTGCTTCCACCGGTCACGCACCTGCGCGCACAACGCCTCCGCCCGCCGGAGCTTGCGCACGCACGGCTCGCCGTCGAGGCTGCAGCGGCTCTCCTCGGTGCGGATCATGCAGTGCTCGTGGTACTGCATGCGCATCACGCGGGCCTGTTCGAACAGCACCGACCCGATCAGCTCGTTGTCGCCGGTGAGCTCCGCGAGACCCAGCGCCCTGGCGAACGAGTTGAAGCTGCGTTCGCGCGAATCGAGCCGCAGTTCCACCACAGCACGGGAAAAGCTGCACCGGGCCTGCAGTCCGATGTGGCGGTTCGCGGCCGCGATCTCCTGCACCCTGTCGATCGTGTCGAGCGCGCTGGGCCACAGCCCGCGTTTGCCGAGCGCCACGGACTGGGTCAGCACGCCTTCCGCGACGCCCTCGACGTCGTCCAGCCAGGCGAACGCGGCAACCGCTTTCTCGGCGTACTCCAGTGCCTCGCCTGGCCTGCCCTCGTCCAGTGCGATGCGTGCCTCGCGCAGGTTGTGCACGGCGTTGGACCGGGGATCAGCCGTCCTGCCGGGAACCGTCATGATCAAGCCCCTCTCCCGAGGGCCGAGCCTAGACCTGTTCGCGCAATTGACGTTTCAACACTTTCCCGGCCGCGTTGCGCGGCAACTCGTTGACGAAGAAAACATCCCGGGGGACCGAGAACCTCGCGAGGTTCGCCTTCACGTGTTCACGTACGTGTTCGGCCGTCAGGGTTTCGGCGCCCACGACGAACGCGACTAGCCGCTGGCCGAACTCGTCGTCCTCCACGCCGAGCACGGCGACCTCGGTGACGCCCTCCAGGTTCGAGAGCAGGTCCTCGACCTCGCGCGGGTAGACGTTCTCACCGCCCGACACGATCATCTCGTCGTCCCGGCCGGCCACGAACAGCAGGCCGTCCTTGAGATAGCCGAGGTCACCCGTGGACATCAGGCCGTTCAACGACTCCTTGCTCGTGCCGTTGGTATAGCCGTCGAACAGCATCTCGTTGCCGACGAAGATCCGGCCGGTCTCGCCGGGCGCCACCGGCTTGCCCTGATCGTCCACAATGGCCAATCGGGTGCCTAGCGGTGGCTGGCCCGCCGTGCCAGGCGCGCGAAGCATCTCCTCGGGTGTTGCGATGCTCGCCCAGCTCACTTCCGTTGAGCCGTAGAGGTTGTAGAGCACCGGGCCGAACTCCTCCAGGGTGCGGGCGGCGACCCGGGGTGGCAGCGACGACCCGCTGGAGGCGATGATCCGCAGCTTCGGCCGGTGCGGGGTCTCCAGCATGCGTTGCAGCATCACGGGAACCACGAACATCGCCGTGCACCGCTCGGCGTCCTTCAGCGTCTGCGCGGGGTCGAACTTGCGGCGCAGCACCAGCGTGGCACCCAGGACGAGCCCGAGCTGGAACGCGGCGAGCCCCCAGGCGTGGAAGAGCGGCGAGGTGATCGCGATGACCTCGCCGTGCTTGAGCGGGATCCGCGACAGCAGTGCGGCGGCGGGGGCGAGGCTCGCCGGTTCCGGCCGGCGCGCGCCCTTCGGAGCGCCGGTGGTGCCGGAGGTGAGCAGGATCAGCCGGCCGCGCGGAGGCCTGCGGGGCAACGGCGTGCGCGGGCCGTTGAGGATCAGCGACTCCAGCTCGTCGCCGAAGTACACCGGCAGATCGGGGAGCACGGAGGCGAACTCGCGGTCGGCGACGATCCTGTCGATCTTCTGCTCCTGGGCGACCTGGGCCAGTTGTCCTTTGCTCAGGCCGGTGTTGAGCAGGACGGCGTCGGCGCCGATCTTCGTGCACGCGGTCATCGTCTCGATGAACCCGCGGTGGTTGCGCAGCAGCAGGCCGACACGTTCCTTAGCGCGGAAGGCGTGCGCGAGCCGGCTGGTGCGCTCGTCGACTTCCGCGTACGTCAGCACACCGTCGTCGTCGATGATCGCCGCACGGTCCGGGTGCCGGCCGGCGCCTGTCTGGTACCCCCACGCGAGCGTGATGTCCCAGTGCAGATAGCCGCGTGCGGTCGCGGCAAGGCCTCGCGGGCCCAGCGGCCGGATCACGCCGGCTTTGACCAGGGTCAGCAGCACGCGGGTCACCATGGGACCCACTCTGCCATCTACCTACTTGTGAGTAGGTAACGCTGTGATGGCGGTCACATCTCGGTGTCGGACGCGGCGACGACGGCTTCCCGCAGTGCGGCCCGCAGACGGCCGACCTCCAGCGGTGTCAGAACGGCGGCTTCCCCCGGCGGCACGTTGATCACGATGTGCCCCTGGCTGACGAACACCGTCAAGTCCCGTCGGCGCGAAGCGATGTCGCGGCAGCTCACCTGCCACTCCTCTTTGGCTCCCACGGGTTTCTTCCTCCAGCTCACTCGGCGCGCCGGCCCGGTGGCGCCGGCGCTCGCGTTGATGAGACGCGGGCGACCGGCAGTCGTGACGACGTTTTCGCGTTCCCGCGAAAGTTCCCCATCGAGCGACCGTGCCGAGCTGCGGATAGCGTCGCATGTGGGACGAGAGTAGGTCACCTGGAGGGGTGAAAATGGCGGAACCGCAACGCATCGTGATTGTCGGGACGGGCCTCGCCGGTGCCTCGGCTGCCGGAGCGCTCCGAGACCGCGGCTACGGCGGCAAGATCACCATGTTCGGCACCGAACACCATCGCCCGTACGAGCTTCCCGCGCTGTCCAAGGACGTTCTGCTGGGAAAGGCCGCCGAACCGGCGTGGGTGCACGAGCAGGGCTTCTACGCCGACAACGAGATCGAGCTGAAACTCGGCGTCTCGGTGCTGGATCTGCGACCAGGTGATCACTCGATCGTTGACTCCGATGGAGCAGTGCGTTCCTACGATCGGCTCTTGCTCGCGACGGGATCGCGCCCCCGTGTTCTGCCTGGCGCGCAAGGACATGTGCTGCGCACGATCGACGACTCGCTGGCGTTGAAGTCGAACCTGCGCGAGGGAAGGCACGTCGTGATCGTCGGCGCGGGCTGGATCGGCTGCGAGGTGGCGGCCGCGGCCCGCACGCACGGCTGCCGCGTCACGGTGGTCGACCCGCTGTCCGAACCGCTGGTGCGCGTGCTGGGCACCGAGATGGGCCTGATGTTCCGCGGCCTGCACGAGGAGCACGGCGTCGAGTTCAAGCTGGGCACCGGCGTGGCGAGCTTCTCGCCGTCGGGCGTGCGGCTGGACGACGGCACCGAGTTGCTGCCGGACGTGACGGTGCTGGCCGTGGGCGCGACCCCGCGGCTCGAGCTCGCCGAGGCCGCCGGGCTGGACCTGGCTGACGGCGGCGTGGCGGTCGACGCCACGTTGCGCACGTCCGCCCCCGACGTGTTCGCGGCCGGGGACATCGCGGCGCACGACCACCCCCGCTACGACGGGCGGGTCCGCGTCGAGCACTGGGCGAACGCGAAGGACCAGGGCACGTACGTCGCCGGGCCGCTGCTCGAGCTGGACGAGCCCTACCAGAAGTCGCCGTACTTCTTCACCGACCAGTACGACCTGGGCATGGAGTACCGCGGCCTCGCGGATCCGTCCGACGAGGTGGTGGTGCGCGGCGACCTGGCCAAGCGGGAGTTCATCGCGTTCTGGCTGCGCGACGGGCGGCTGCGGGCGGCCATGAACGTCAACGTCTGGGACCACGGGACGGCGCTGAGCAAGCTGGTCAACGCGCAGGCGACGGTGACTCCGGACCAGCTGCGTGACGCTGATCTGGGCTCCTTGGTCTAGATGCAGGAGCCCTGCATCGGGCCCTCGCCGTTGGCGAGGTCGCCCAGGGCCTTGCGGATGACCGCCATCTCCTGCTCGGAGAAGCGGGCGCGGAAGCCGCGTTCGACCTCGGCGAGCGCGTCTCCCGCCTGCTTCTGCAGCTCGCGACCCTTGTCGGTGATCACCGGCGTGCGCACCCTGCGGTCGTTGGGGTCGGGCACGCGCATGATCAGGCCGGCCCGCTCCAGCTTGTCGAGCTCGCTCATCAGCGTGGTCTTGTCCAGGCCGAGCATCGCGCCGAGCTTGAGCTGGGTGCGTGCGGCCTCCTCGCCGACGGCGAGCACGTTCAGGACCAGCTGTCCGCGCAACGAGATGCCGAAGTTCGCGATCTCGTCGGCGAACGCGGCCCCGACCCGCTGGGCGGCGCGGTGCAGCAGCCAGTTGAAGTCCCACTTCTCCACGCACGCGGTGATCGGTTGCTGCACCTCCATGTGGTCCATCCTACATCCCGGCGAAGATGTTCTCGGCCCAGAACATCTTGACTCGGAACTTCTTCACTCGTATGTTCTGGGCATGACCACTTTGCTTCACATCGACTCCAGCATTCGCCACGAGGGGTCTGTGACCCGCGAGATCACCGGCGCGTTCGCCGACGTCTGGAGGTCTTCGAACCCCGAGGGCGGCTACACCTACCGCGACCTGAACGCGGAGCCGGTCCCGCACGTCGACGGCTCGCCGCACGACATCAAGGCCGACCTGGTCGCCGAGGTCAGGGCCGCCGACGTGATCCTCATCGGCGCGCCGATGTACAACTTCTCGATCCCGTCGACGTTGAAGGCCTGGATCGACCAGGTCGCGGGGCAGGAGTTCTTCCCGCGCGAGGACGGCACTTTCGAGCTGGGCGGCAAGCGCGTCGTCGTCGTGACCGCGCGTGGTGGCTCGTACAAGCCGGGCACGCCGCGGGAGGGCTTCGACTTCCAGGAGCCGTACCTGCGGGCGGTGCTGTCGATGATCGGGCTCGACCACAACCTGGAGTTCGTGCACGCCGAGCTGACCATGGCCGACGTCAACCCGCAGATGCACCAGTTCCGCGAGCTGGCGGTGGAGTCGCTGGCCGACGCGCACCGCGTGGTGAAGGAGCTCGCGTCCGCCTAGCCTGGCGGACATGATCGACAAGGTTGCCTGGATTCAGCTGGAGGACGGCCGGGTGCTCGGCACCAGGTCGGCCGGCAAGGACACGTACTACCTGCCCGGTGGCAAGCGGGAGCCGGGGGAGACCGACGTCGAGACGCTCGTGCGCGAGATCCGCGAGGAGCTGTCCGTCGAGATCGACGCGGCGTCGGCGAAGCACGTCGGGACGTTCGAGGCGCAGGCGCACGGCCACTCGTCGGGGGTGACGGTGCGGATGACCTGCTACACCGCGTCGTTCACGGGGGAACCGGTGGCGTCGGCCGAGATCGAGGAGCTCGCCTGGCTCACCACCGCCGACGTGGACCGGATCTCTCCGGTCGATCGCATCATCTTCGCTCACCTACACGAAGCCGGGTTGCTGTCCTAAGCTGGTAAGCGCTTTCCCACTCTGTCCACCTACCGCCGCCACGCTGTAGGGAGTGACACGCATGGGGTTTCGCAACAGATCAGTGGTGCTGGCGGCGGTGTGTGCGACCGTCGCGGGCGCGCTGGTCGGCACGACTCCCGCCATCGCAGAATCCGGAGAATGGCGCGTCACCGCGCCTGTCAGTGCGCAATCCGTTGCGCCAGAAGCACTTGTCCGGCTCGACAAGGGGAAGTTGAGCCTGGAGGTCCGGCACGGCGGCACCACGGTGCTGGAGCCGTCCGCGCTGGGCATCCGCACCGCTGACGCCGACCTGACGTCGGGGCTGAAGTTCGTCGGGTCGGCGTCGCGGCTCGTCCAGGACTCGTACACGACCGTGTCCGGCAAGAAACGCGAGCACACCTACGTCGGCACGGAGACGACGTTCCACCTCCAGCGAATGGCTGAACGGCTGGATCTCGTGGTGCGCACGTCCTCCGACGGGGTGGCGTACAAGTACGTGCTGCCCTCGGGCAAGTGGACGACGGTGCTCGGCGAAGCGTCGGAGTTCGCGGTGCCCTCGGCCGCCGAGAAGTTCCTGCTGCCGTACGACAACGGACGCAGCGACTACGAGTCCGCGCACGTTCGCGTTGCGGAGAAGGGCGTCGAGTACGGCTATCCGGCGCTGTTCCACGTCGGCGAGTCGTGGCTGCTGCTCGCCGAGTCGGATCTCGACGGCCGCTACGGCGGTTCGCGGGTGGTGTACGACGGTTCCCGCTATCGGCTCGTCCTGCCTGATCCGGCCGAGACTTCCGCCGGCCCGCTGGCGACGCCGTGGCGTGTGCTGGGCGTCGGATCGCTGGCCGAGATCGTCGAGAGCTCGCTGATCACCTCGCTCGCGCCGCCGTCGAAGATCTCCGACACCTCGTGGATCAAGCCCGGCACCGCGGTGTGGTCGTGGTGGGGTGACGGCACGGGTGACCTGGCTCTGCAGAAGCGTTACGCGGACTACGCGGCGAAGCAGGGCTACAAGTACAACCTCGTCGACTCCGGCTGGAGCGCCGACTGGATTCCCGAGTTGATCGCGTACTCGAAGGCGCGCGGCGTCGAGACGTGGCTGTGGGTGCGGTGGCAGACCATCGACACCGACAGCGAACGGGAGCGGCTCTTCGCCCAGTACCGCTCGTGGGGCGCGGTCGGCCTGAAGATCGACTTCATCGAGTCCGACGGCCAGGACCGCATGCGCTGGTACGACGCCGTGTACGCGGCGGCCGCGAAGTACCAGCTGATGCTGAACTTCCACGGCGCGCCGATTCCTCGCGGTGTCACGCGGACCTGGCCGCACGTGCTGTCGGTCGAGGCCGTGAAGGGCGCGGAGGGCACGAAGCCGCGTCCCGGCCGGGAGCCGTTCCCGATCGAGCACTACCTGACGCTGCCGTTCACGCGGAACCTGACCGGGCCGATGGACTTCACGCCGGTGACGTTCTCGGGGGTGCGCCCGAACTCCGACGCGGCCGAGCTCGCGCTGGGCGTGCTGTACGAGTCGGGTGTCCAGCACTTCGCCGACAAGATCTCCAGCTACGCCGCGTACCCCGTGGCCGAGCAGTTCCTGCGCACGGTTCCGGCCGCGTGGGACGAGACCCGGCTGGTGGCGGGCGATCCCGGCAAGCTCGCGGTGCTGGCGCGGCGATCCGGCTCGACGTGGTTCCTCGGTGCCGGTACCGCGGGTGATCCGCGTGACCTTTCGGTCGGAACGGGATTCCTCGGCTCCGGCTCCTGGTTGGTTGAGCTGTACCACGACAGCCCGACGGGCAAGATCACGTTCGACACCAAACGTGTCGCGGCGGGAGACTCCCTGACGGTGCCCGTGGCTCGCAACGGTGGTTACGCGGCCAGGCTCTGCCAGGTGCCGCCGACCGCCACCACGTGCGGCTGATCACTCCATCTGGTCGGTCGCCTGCCACGCGGGGGCCCGGCGCGCAGTGAAGCGGCGCGTCCGGTCCCCGCGTGCCCACATCGCCGCGGCCGCGGCGACCACGGCGATGATCACGTAGATCGCCTGGAAGCTCAGGTGCGCGACGAGTGCCGCGCCCGCCGCGAGGCCCAGCGGCCCGCCGGCGAAGACGATGCTGACGGCCGTCGCGCTGACCCGGCCGAGCACCGCCGGTGGGGTGCGGTGCTGGACCAGCGTGATGACCGCGACCACGGCCCAGGCGAGGCCGACGCCGTTCAGGAACCCTCCCGCGAGCACCGCCGGAAGCCAGGCCGTCATCCTGGCCAGGGCCCCCGCGGCGATGAGCAGGAGGCCGAGGGTGACGTTGGCGCGCTTTCCCATCAGGCCCGCGAGGACCGATCCGGCACCCTGGGCCGCGGTCAGCACGCCGAGGAACGCCGGCCCGCGATGCAGGCCGTCCTCTACCAGCGCGAACGACGCGGCGGTGCCCAGTGAGCCCGCGAACAGCGCCGTCGCCGCGCCCGTCAGCGGCCACGTGAGGGCCTTGAGGTGCGGCCGGCTCGGTGTCTCGCGCGGCGCGGGAGGTGGCTCGTCGACCTTGATCATGCTGGTGGCCGCGGCGGCGAGCAGGAACGACAGCGCGTCGATCGCGACGACCGGCCACGCGCCGTACACGGCGAACAACGCGGCGGCAGCCAGTGGCGCGACGAGCTTCATGCCTTCCTGCAGCGACATGCGCAGGCCGTTGACCTTGGCGAGCTGGTCCTGGGGGAGCAGTGCGACGAGCAGCGCTGGTTCGGCGGCGCTGACCAGGACCGCCTTCACGCCGTAGACCAGCAAGACCGCGTAGATCACCCAGATCTCGTCGGTGAAGAACAGCACCGCCAGCGCGGGCACGATCGCGAGGTCGGTCCAGATGAGCAGTGGTTTGCGGCGGTAGGAGTCGGCGAACCGGCCGATCCACGGCGACAGCACGCCCGGCGCGTACACGCACAGGATCGCGATCGTCGCGAGAGCGTCGCTGCCGGTCAGGGACTTCACCCAGACGCCGGCGACGAGGTACATCGCGCTCGTGCCGAAGAACGACAGCGCCAGCCCCGCGAAGTACCACCTGATCAAGTCGCTCCCCCAGAGACGACGAAGGAGGAGATCTCTCTCCTCCCACTTCAACATATAGCGCAGACGGGGGCTTGCCACAAGACCCCGGGTGTGCTTCATCATTTCCCGGCCAACGTCATCCACCTGGGGAAATGGGGAACTCCATGATCGACGTCATCATCGCCGGCGGCGGGCCGACCGGCATGATGCTGGCCGGCGAACTGCGGTTGCACGGTGTGGAGGTCGTGCTGCTGGAGAGGGACGCCGAACCGACGAAGGTGGTGCGCGCGCTCGGCATGCACGCGCGCAGCATCGAGATCCTGGACCAGCGGGGCATCGTGGACCGGTTCCTCGAGCTCGGCACGAAGCACCCGCTCGCCGGCTTCTTCGCGGGCATCGACAAGCCCGCGCCGGAACGCCTCGACACCAAGTACCCGCACACCCTCGGCCTGCCGCAGCCGATCACCGAGCGCCTGCTCACCGAACACGCCGTGGCTCTCGGTGCCGAGGTCCGGCGCTCCTGCGAGGTCGTCGGGCTGTCGCAGGACGACGAGGGCGTGACCGTCTCGCTGGCCGACGGCAGTGCGTTGCGGGCGCGGTACCTGGTGGGCTGCGACGGCGGCCGCAGCACTGTGCGGAAGCTGGCCGGGATCGACTTCCCCGGCGAGCCCACTCGGGTCGAGATCCTGCTCGGCGAGATGGAGATCGGCATGCCGTGGGAGGAGGCGATGCCGATCATGATGAAGGTCCGCGAGACGCAGAAGCTGTTCGGCATCGGGCCCTACCGCACCGGTGGGTACCGGGTCGTCGTGCCCGCGGAGGGCGTGTCGGAGGACCGCGCGGTCATGCCGACCCTCGACGACTTCAAGGCGCGGCTGCGGCACTTCGCGGGCACCGATTTCGGCGTGCACTCGCCGCGCTGGATGTCCCGCTTCGGTGACGCGACGCGGCAGGCCTCGCGGTACCGGTCGGGCCGCGTGTTCCTCGCGGGCGACGCGGCGCACGTCCACCCGCCGACCGGGGGCCAGGGTCTCAACCTCGGGCTGCAGGACGCCTTCAACCTGGGCTGGAAGCTTGCGGCGGCGGTGCACGGCTGGGCTCCCGCGGACCTGCTGGACACGTATCACGCCGAACGGCACGCGGTGGCCGAGGACGTCCTGAACACCACCCGCGCGATGATCGAGCTGATGAGGGTGGAGCCGGGCCCGCAGGCGGTGCGGCGGGTGTTCACCGAGCTCGTGGCGTTCGAGGAGGTCAACAGGTACCTGATCGAGAAGATCATCGCGATCACGATCCGGTACGACTTCGGTTCGCCGGACGACCTGGTGGGGCGGCGGATCGGGGACCTCGCGCTGAAGCGGGGCGGGCTGTTCGACCAGATGCACGCGGGTCGCGCGATCCTGCTCGACCAGACCGGGTCGCTGTCCGTGGGCGGCTGGGCCGATCGCGTCGACCACGTCGTCGACGTGAGCGAGAAGCTGTCCGCGCCCGCCGTGCTGGTGCGGCCGGACGGGTACGTGGCGTGGGCCGGCTCGGACCAGCAGACGCTGGAGGGTGAGCTGGCTCGCTGGTTCGGTACCTCTGTCTGAGGTCACCCGTTCGGGCGCAGGGGGCGCGCTGTCACACTGTGCGGCGTGTCCGAGCCGATGACCGCGGTGCTGTTGCGCGCCGCCGAGCTCACCGCCTCGGGGAAACCGCGGCAGGCCATCGACCTGCTGCGGCCCCTGGTGGCGGCGAACCCTCGGCACGCCGAGGCGTGGTGCCGGCTCGCCGCCGCCCACCTCGACCTCGGTGAGGCGGGCCAGGCCCTCGACTCGGCCAAGCGGGCGATGGTGCTCGACGGCGAACCGGCCTGGCCGCAGCGGCTGGCCGCGCTGGCGTTGAGCGACCTCGGCCGGCATCAGGAAGCAGCCGTCGCGGCGCGCGAGTCCGTGCGCCGCAAGCCGGGCGACTGGCGCTGCTACGTCGTGCTGGCCGAGGTGCTCGCGGACCTTCCTGAGGGCGGCGTTGAGGCGTTCGACTCGGCCCTGCACGCCTCCCAGCTCGCACCCACCGAGGCGCGGGCGTTCCAGGTCCTCGGCGACGCGGCCCTGCGCATGCGCGACTGGGGCACCGCCGAGCACGCCTACCGCAACGCGATCAAGCTCGACCCGTCCGACGCGGACTCCAAGGCCAACCTCGCGACCGTGCAACGGCGCCGTTCCGCGAAGCCTCCCGCCCCGATGCAGTTGAACAAGGTGAAGGTGTGGCGTGCGCTGCGCACGCTGTCGTTGCTGCTGGTCGGCGGTGGGTTACTCGCTCTGGTCGCCGGCATGCCCCGTCCCACGCCCTACCTGGGGGTCTTCACCGGAGCCCTGGTGCTGTGCTGCCTCGTCGTGGCGCTGCGGCTGCGTCCGTTCAAGCTGCTGTTCGGCCTGCGCAAGCTCGCCGTGACGGTGTCGCTGCTCGCGGCGTCCGCTCTCATTCTGGTCGCGTGGACCATAGCGTTGTTCCTCGGAGCAACCACGATGCAGCCACTTGTGCTTTCCTGGTTGTGCGCTGTCGTGGGGGGAGCGCTCGTGTACGTCGGGGGAGGCAGGAAGCGGTGATGCGTCGCAACGCGGTCGCACTGGCGTTCCTGCTGTTCCTCGGACAGCTGTTCATCGTCGCCGCACCCGCACCGACGCCCGCTGAGGGCTCCGTAGTCCGGTACGCCCAGGACGTCGCGAACCTGCCCGGCGCCGCACCCAAGCCGCACAAGCACCATTCGGCGCGGGTGCCGCAGTCCCAGCTGCCGATGGACGTGCCGCCGGTCGCTCGTCCCGCACTGCCGGTGCGTTTCGTCGTCTCGTTCGCCCGCCGCGTCCACCGCACGCCCGACGGTGTCCGCTGGACGCCGCAGCGGGACCGTTCGCCGCCTTCCGGTCGCTGAAATCTCGTTTCTCAGCACCCGTCTTTCTTGACCGGAAGGTTCACTCACCCATGTCGCGCGACAACGCGCGGCGGGGTCTCCTCGTGCGCGGTCTCATAGCGCTCGGGGTCCTCGTCGCATCCGCTTTCCTGCTGCTCACCACGGATCCCCGTCTCGGCCTCGACCTGCGCGGCGGCACCCAGATCGTCCTCGAAGCGAAGGGCGACTCCGATGCCGCCGACCGTTCGCTCGAGGTGCTGAGGCGCCGGGTCGACGCACTCGGCGTCGCCGAACCCGTCATCGCCCGCTCCGGCGAGAACCGCATCATCGTGGAGCTCCCCGGCGTCCAGGACCCGGCCGAAGCCGTCAAGGTCCTCGGCCGCACCGCGCAGCTGGTCGTGCAGCGCAACGGCCAGACCGTCATGACCGGCGAAGGCATCTCGGACGCGTCCTCGGCCCGCAACCCGCAGGGCGCGGGCTACGTGGTCAACATCCGGTTCCGCGGCGACGCGCCCTCGACGTGGCAGAAGGTCACCGGCGAGGCGGCCTGCGAACCGTCCGGCACACCCGGCCGCCAGATCGCGTTCGTGCTGGACGGCAAGCCGATCTCGTCCCCGGAGGTCAGCCTCGACACGCGGTGCGGCGCCGGCCAGGCAGGCGGTGCCACGACGATCACAGGCCGGTTCGCCCAGGCCGAGGCCAAGGAGCTCGCCCTGGTCATCCGCTCCGGCGCGCTGCCCGTGCCGGTCGAGGTGATCGAACAGCGCACCGTCGGGGCGACGCTGGGCGCCGAGGCGATCGAGGCGAGCGCTCAGGCCGCGGTCATCGGCATCGCCCTGACCTCGGTGTTCCTCATCGTCGCTTACCGTCTCGCCGGGTTCTTGGCCGTGCTGGCTTTGGCCGGTTACGCGGGTGTCGCCTATGCCGGGTTGCTAGCTGTGGGGGCGACTCTGACGTTGCCCGGTCTGGCCGGTTTCGTGCTGGCGATCGGCATGGCGGTCGACGCGAACGTGCTGATCTTCGAGCGAGCGCGCGAGGAGTACGCCCGGAAACCGAACCTGCGCCGTGCCGCGGAGGGTGGTTTCCGCGGGGCGTTGAGCGCGATCGCGGACTCGAACGTGACCACGTTGCTAGCCGCGGGCCTGCTGTTCTGGCTGGCCACGGGCCCGGTGCGCGGGTTCGGCGTCACCCTGACCATCGGTGTGCTGGCGTCGATGTTCAGCGCCCTGGTGTTGTCGCGCGTGTTGGTGTTGTGGGTGCTGGGGACACGGTTCGTGGCTCAGCGTCCTCGGTTGAGCGGCCTGCACACTCTGGGCTGGGTGCGGCAGCGGCTGTCCGTCGTGCTGTACCGCCGGCCGTCGTTGTGGCTGATCAGCGCGGGTGCCGTGGTGCTCGTGGCGTTCGCCGGTCTGTTCGTGCGCGGCCTGAACCTGGGCGTCGAGTTCACCGGCGGCCGCGTGCTCGACTTCACCGCGGGAGGCCCGATCGACGCGGGCCGAGTGCGCACCGCTCTGTCCGACGCCGGTTTCGGGGACGTCGTGGTGTCCTCATCGGGCAACGAGGTCTCGCTGCGCGCCGGCCAGATCGACGACAGCCAGTCGTCGAGCATCGGCGCGATCGTCTCCTCGGTCGTCGACGGCGGCGCCCGCCAGTCGAGCAACGAGCTGATCGGTCCCTCGCTCTCCTCCGAACTGCGCCGCAACGCCGTGATCGGCCTGGCCATCGCCGTCGTCGCTCAGTTGGGCTATCTGGCCGTGCGCTTCGACTGGCGCCTCGGCGTGGCCACGGTCGCCGCACTGCTCAGCGACGTGTTCGTGCTGATCGGTGTGTTCGCGTGGATGGGCAAGACCGCGGACGGCGTGTTCCTAGCGGCGCTGCTGACCGTGATCGGCTACTCGGTGAACGACTCCGTGGTCGTCTTCGACCGCCTGCGTTCGCTGCGCGGCTCCCGGTTCACGGCCTCGTACCCCGACGTGGTCTCGGACGCGGTCGTGCAAACCGTGCCGCGCACCGTGAACACCGGCATCGGCGTGCTGTTCGTGCTGTCGGCGTTGCTGGTACTCGGCGACGGTTCGCTGGCCAACTTCGCGACGGCGCTGCTGATCGGCCTGATCGCGGGCACGGCGTCCACAGTGGTCACCGCCGCCCCGGTCGCGCTCTGGCTGGAGTCCCGCTGGCCGCGCAAAGCAGTTTCGAAGAAGCGCCCGGTGGGGGTGCGGGCCTAGCGTCTCTCGCATGATTACTCATGCGCACTCGGTGACCATCAACGTCCGCTCGCTGGACGAGGCCGTCTCGTTCTACGTGGACGTGCTGGGCTGGGAGAAGCGACAGGACAGCAACGAGGCCGGCATGCGCTGGCTGACCGTCGCTCCTCCCGGCGCCCAGACCGCCTTCGCGCTGTCGCTGAACGACACGCCGAACGTGTCGTTCTCGACGGGCTGCGGCATCTCGCTGATCACCAACGACATCGACGGTGACGTGGCGGCCTTCCAGGAGAAGGGAGTGCAGGTCAAGGGCGCGCCGGAGACCATGCCGTGGGGTGATCGGGCGACCTGGTTCAGCGACCCGTTCGGCAACGAGTTCTTCCTAGTCCAACTCGCTTCGTAGCAAGCTAGGCGCATGACCTCCTTCGCCTCGTACCAGAACGAGATCTACCTGCAGGGGCTCGGCGGCGCAGTACCGCCGTTCACCACCGACCCGGACGCGCTCGAGCAGTCCGCGCGCGATCGGCTGGGACCGGGGCCGTTCTGGTACGTGGCGGGAGGCGCGGGTTCGGGCGCCACCGTGCGGGCGAACCGCGAGGCGTTCGAGCGGGTGCGGATCGTGCCGCGGATGCTGACCAACGCGACCGAAAGGCACCTCGGCGTCAACGTCCTGGGCACCGAGCTGCCCGCGCCGGTGATGCTCGCACCTGTTGGCGTGCAGTCGATCCTGCATCCCGACGGCGAGCTGGCGACCGCGCGGGCGGCGGCTGAGCTCGGCGTGCCGATGGTGTTGTCGACCGCGTCCTCGCACACGATCGAGGAGGTCGCTGAGGCGTCCGGCGATGGGCCGCGGTGGTACCAGCTGTACTGGCCGAACGACCCGGATGTGTGTGCGTCGCTGCTGGAGCGGGCGAAGAAGGCCGGGTTCACGGCGTTGGTGGTCACTCTCGACACGTGGACGCTGGCGTGGCGGCCGCACGACCTGGACCAGGCGTACCTGCCGTTCCTGCGAGGGGTGGGCACGGCGATCCCGTTCAGCGACCCGGTTTTCCGCGCTGGACTGCAGCGCTCGCCCGAGGAGGACCTGCCGATGGCGATCCTGCGGTGGGTGCAGCTGTTCACGGGCACGGACAAGTCGTGGGACCAGCTGGCGTTCCTGCGCGAGCACTGGGACGGGCCGATCGTCCTCAAAGGAATCCAGCACCCCGACGACGCGCGCAAGGCCGTCGAGTCCGGAATGGACGGTGTGATCGTCTCGAACCACGGCGGGCGTCAGGTCGACGGCGCGGTCGGGTCGCTGGACGCGCTGCCGTCGATCGTCGAGGCGGTGGGGGAGCAGGTCGACGTGCTGTTCGACTCCGGGATCCGGACCGGCGCGGACATCGTGAAGGCGCTGGCACTGGGCGCCAAGGCGGTGATGGTCGGGCGGCCGTTCGCGTACGGGCTCGCGCACGGCGGGCAGGTCGGGGTGAAGCATGTGCTGCGGAGCCTGCTCGCGGACTTCGACCTGACGCTCGGCCTGTCGGGACACCGGAGCCCGGCTGAGCTCGGGCCGGACGCACTGCGTTTCGGCTGAACGACTTCGGCCGGGCCGTTACCGCGGCCCGGCCGAGTTGCTCCTACGGCATCGTCGCGGTCATCCGTGCGAGCGTGCCGAAATCGGCCGGCTGCACCCGCAGCCAGCCCTGGTCCTTGGCCGCGATGTACCGCCCGCTCGGCGTGTCGATGAACGTGATCGGGGCGACGCACCGCTGCTTGCGGCCCAGGTGGTCGCGCTTGGCCGAGTAGACCTGACCGCCGCCGGTGCGCGGCTGGTTCATGATCTCCTTGAGCTGCGCGACGAGCTGGTCGTTCGGCGTGCTGGTCGGACGGCTCTGCTGCAGGAACGAGCCGGTGTCCTCATAGGACTGCCGCTTCTGCTCCAGCGCGTCCTCGGGCAACGTGATCGGGGCGCCCTTGCCCGCAGGCGTGGGCGGCAGCGCGCCGACCAGCGCCTGCGGTGCCTCGTCCGGCCGCACCGGTTCCAGCACGAACTCCTGCTGCGGCGTCAGCACGATCCGCAGCGCGTCCTGGCCGTTCGACACGACCAGCACGCTCTGCTGCGGACCGTCCTTCAAGCTGAAGTACGCCCAGTACTCCACCCCGGCTTCCACCACGAGCCGCAACGCGTTGGCCAGGTCCGGGTGAACCTGGTTGCCGCGCGCGAGCCCGTAGGCCTCCAGCTGCGCCCACGCCGTCCGCTGCAACCGCTCCAGCTCACTCACGTCGCCCGACTCGAGGAGGTCCTCGTCGAAGTCGACCTGGGTGAGCAGCGCACGGTGCAGCGACGGCAGGCCCGCCGCCTGCCACGCCTGGTAGAGCGCGATGACGGGCATGGCGACCCTGCTTCTCAGCACGACTTCTCCTTATCCGCCGATGACCGGCGGAGCCACCATCGTTCCGTCACCGAAAATGTCCTCGGTCTCCTGCAGGTACGACGCGGACTTGTGCTCCTTGTCCTCGTCCCCCTGCCCCTTGCCGCCGCCGGCGCCCATACCTCCGGCACCCGCGGCACCACCACGCCCGGCCGCACCCGCGGCCCCGGCACCGCCAGGCCCGAAGCCGCCGGCGCCACCACGTCCAGAGCCTTCACCGGCAACGCCCGCCGCGCCACCGAAGCCGCTGCCCATGCCACCGGGCCCACCGGCACGAGCCGCCGCGGCACCACCGAGGCCACCGGCACCGCCGCCCACGCCGCCACCACGACCGCCGCCGGCACCACCGCCGCCACCGGAACGCCCACCGGGTCCGCCGGGTCCGCCCGGACCACCAGGACGGTTGCGCGGGTCGTTGGGGTTCAACCGGCCCTTGTTGCGCGGGTCGTTCGGGTTGTTCGGGTCCCACCGGCCGGGCGGAATGCCCGTGTCCGTGGGCGGCCTGTTGCGCGGGTCGTTCGGGTCAGGAATCCCCGGCGGCCGGTTGCGCGGGTCGTTGGGGTCCTGCTGCCACGACGGGTTCGTCGTGTCGTCGTTGCCCGGCGGCTTCCACCCCGACAGGTCGGTGCGGTCGTCCGAGCCGGGAGGCTTGCCGCTGCCGGGCGGCGGGTTGCTCGTCTCCGGCGGCGTGTACGGGTTGTGCGGTCCAGGCTCGTTGATGTGCTCGATGATCTTGCCGCCGCCCTCTTGCTGCATCTTGGCGTCGTTGGGATCGGGCGAGATGAACGTCGGCATGTTGTTGGTGCTGGCCGTGACGGCGTCCCCGTACTGATTGAACGCCCGCATGTTCTGCTCGTTGACCTGCTGGTTCTTCTCGACCGCTTCGTCGTAGTCGGTCGTCCAGGGCTTCCAGTCGTTGAGGAACGGCTTGTCCGGGACCTCCGGCGGCTTGGTCATCGCGTGCTTGGCATTGACGTACGCCTCGCCGACGGTGTCGGCGGTCTCGCCGGCTTGGGTCGCGGACTGCCCCGTCACGTCGGCCCAGGTGGCGAGCGGCGAGGTGTTGCCGCGTGCGGCATCACCCGCCGCGCCTTCCCAGGAGGCACCGGAGTCCCTGACAGCCTGCTCGATGAGCCGGGACACATCGGTGTGACCCGTCGACAGGCTGCGCCAGCCCTCGGCCGTCGGTGACGTGCTCTGGTTCGGCCCCTTGCCCTTGTCGAACCAGTTGTAGACCATTTCTCCGCCCCCGATGGGGAGCATGAAGAAACCGCCGATGTTCGGCTCATCCCCAGCCATTCCGCTACCCCTTCAGTGTGGTGACGACCGCTGACGCGACCTTCAGGTTCACGTCACACGGCTTCGTCTTGCCGTCGAGCACGCTGGTCTGCACCACGATCGCGCTTTCCTTGCCCGTTTCGACGGCGGTCGTGCAGTCGACGGTTCCGTCGGTGTCGTCGGAGTTGAAGGACCGGAGGCCCTCCACCTTCTGCTCGCTGAAGATCGGGGACTTGCGCGAGCTGCTCAACAGCGAGTCGTACTCCTTGCCGTCGGCGAGCGTCACGGTGACCGACGAGTCGACCGTGGAGTCGACGGCCTTCCAGTCGCAAGCCGGGCCGAGCGGTGCCGTCCTGGGTGCGGGCGCCTTGAAGTGGCTGCCGAGCGGGCTGAGCTGTGCAGCGGTCAGCACGTCGCACGGCTTGGCCAGGAACTTCGCCAGGTCCAGCTGTGGCCCGGCCGGCGTGGACGGGCTCTCCGACTTCGTGTCCGAGGGCGACGTGGTCTCCGGCTTGGCATTGCCGCCGCTCTTGTCCGAACAGCCGGCGAGAGCGGCCAGCGAGAACAGTGCCGCCAGCAACGTCAGAGATCGCTTCAAGATCGTGTCAGCCCTTCACGGCGTTCTTCGCCGCTTCGTCGGTGTTCCGGTAGTCGGCCAGAGCTTTCTTGATGTTGTCCATGGTCTGTTTGAGCGCCTTGCGGGCCGCAATGTTCGCCCAGGCGTAGCCACCCTCCTGCGTACCGGCGGCTTCACGCATCGCAAGGGTCGCCCAACCGCTGTAGGGGTCCGGACCTGGCGCGCCTGACATCTCAAGCTGCTTCGCGTTCTTGGCCAGCGTCTCCAAATGGTCGATGGCCTTCTGCAGGCCGTCGATCATCTTCTGCGCCTGGTCCGGGTCGACGCTGAACTTCGCGGTCCCCGCCGTACCCCCACCGGGCGCCGCCGTCATACCCGCCGCAGCCCCGGCCGCCGCGCCTGCCGCCACCGGCACGATCGCGTCGAACATCAGCATCTTGGCCAGCTCCCCTCAGAACTCCACACCCCTGTTGGAGGATTTTCGCACAATGCCGGTTCCCTTCGAAGGCGATCGAATCAGCTGATCAGGTCACATGGCCGTTTCGTTCAAGACCCACCGTGACGAGCCGCCTAGGTTCGAGGCATGATCGAACGAGCGCGCAACTTCATCTGGCACAACGCCCGCACGCTGGAACAACGCTGGTTCGAGCACGCTTTCGACGGCGGCTCGGCCAATGCCGTGGTCCAGGCCGTGCTGGCCTTCCGCAATGACGACGGCGGCTACGGCTTCGCCCTCGAACCCGACCACCGCGGGCCCACCAGCCAGCCGTTGCACGCACTGCGTGCGCTGCAGATGTTCGGCGAGGTCAACGCCCCGGAGCAGGCCGAATCGATTCTGAACTGGCTCGAGGCCACCTGCCCCGACGGCAGTGTGCCGTTCGGCATGTCCACCTCGAAGGACCACCCGAAAGCTCCCTGGGTCGCCGCCGATGACCAGGGCGGACTCCTCCTCACGGCCCAGATCGCGGCCGGGCTCCTGGCCCTGGGTGTCACCCATCCGTGGCTCGACCGGGCGAGTGACTACTGCTGGCGGGAGATCGACGAGCTCGAGAAGACCCACCCGTACGAGCTCCGCGCGGCCGTGATGTTCCTGGACGAGGCGAAGGACCGGAAACGCGCGGAACTCGCCGCCGAAAAGCTCAGGCACCTCCACACCGAGGGCTACGAGGAAGACGAGGGCTTGGCGATGCACCACTACGCGGCCAAACCCTCCAGTCTCGCCCGCGCGTGGTTCAGCGACGCCGAATTCGGCAAAGGCCTTGACGAACTCCAGCACGCGCAACAAGAAGACGGCGGCTGGAACTTCGGCTTCCCCGCGTTCACCCCGATCGTGACTTTCGAATGGCGCTCCATCGCCACGATCGACGCATTGCTGACCCTCAGGCGCTACGGCCGGATCAGCTGACCCAGCGGCACCCCGGCCAGCGACCGCACCTCACGAGCCAGATGCGCCTGGTCCGCATACCCGGCTTCGGCGGCGACGGAAGCGAACGGCATGCCGTCCCACGCCAGGCGCATCGCGGCGTCGAACCGCAACACCCGCTGCAGCACCTTGGGCGGATACCCGAACGCGTCCAGGCACCGCCGGCGCAGCTGACGAGAGCTCAACCCGATCTCCCAGGCCGCGGAAGCCACGTCCGAGGACCGCAGCAGGGAGGCCGTCGCGGCCAGAGCCGGATCGACCACCACGCGTGAAGCACAAAACGCCACCATGTCCGAGAACGAAGTAAGCCGCACATCAGGCAAGAGCGAGGACAACGGCACCCGCAGATCCCGGACGGCGTGCGCGGGCACCCCGAACACCGACGGGAACGCCCCCGGCGGCAGTCGCACCCCGTACAACGTCCCCGGCGCGACCACGGCGAGCTGCGCGGCGGTGTCCGGCCCGGCCACGAACAACGACCCGGTCGCCGGTGACCACATCAGGTCCGTGCACCCGTCCGGCACCACACGCTGCACGGTCTCCTCAGAGACCGTGCGCGTCCACAGGCATGCCAAGCCCGCGGGAGCGGGACGTTCGGCGTACACGCGGCGATTCTCCCACGACCGGCACGAAAACCGGTCCACCACACCATTCCCGCACGTGGTAGGCACGACAAAACACCCGTCGCCACAACACATAGGAGATGCCCACAGCGAAGGAACAACTAGATGCGAGGCAAACCCCTGCACAAAGCCTTGGTCGTAGCCGCACTCGTCGTGATGAGCGCGGCTGGGGTTGCCCCGTTTTGACGGACAGGGTCGATGAGGTGTTGTCACGCTACCTGATCGACTGGTTGGTATCGGGTGGCTTCGTAGGCGGTGGGG
>NZ_JBEXVQ010000033.1:0-120182 GCF_040629405.1 Lentzea sp. NPDC005914
CGAACGCACCAGGCGTGCCATCAACCCGCAAGCGGCGCTGGCTGGTCTTTGATCAGATTGGCGGGGTCCGGGGCAGAGCCCCGCGCCCTAAACAGGACACGCCCAACCCAAGGCGACCACCCACAAAGCCGCGGATCGCACGCAACGCGACACGCCCAAAGCAAGGCGACCACCCACCCAACCCGCGTCAGGAACCCGACCCGCCCACCCCCTGACAAACCGGACCCCCCACCCCCACTGACCAGCAACTTCACCCCAACCAGATAAATCTCAAGAAAATCCCAAGAACCAGCGCAACGAACCCCAACTTCGTACGTCTATGTGGGTGTCGCAAGCAGCACAGCCGCGGGCCGTTCGGGGCGATCCGCAGCAAGAGGACGCAGCCTGCAGACGAAGGGGAGCGAAGTGAAGGCGGGGGCCAGAACTTCGCGGCGAGTGCGGCCGGACCGAACGGGAGAGCGGTCCGGCCGTACGACTCCAGCCCAGCCCAGGGCACACATCCCCCGGCAACAGCCGGCGATCCAAAATTGTCAGACCCCAGGAGCATCATCAACCGCTGAGGACCCCAACCCCCGCGGGAGCGCTCCCAATGGATCACGTACTGGCCCAGCTGCTGCACGAACGAGTGTTCGCAATCCTCAACCAGCTGGAATCCCCGGCCACCGCCACACTCACAGCGTCCTGGCGCACCCTCCTGGGCCTCCACGAGTCAACGGACTCAGGCGCCTGCAAGGCATGCGGCCCACGATGGCGAAAACACATGTGCTCGGTCTGGCGAGTGGCAACGGCCTACTTCATCAGCCCGGAACACGACTCGAGCCCGGCGTGAGCCCCGCTCAACGTCCGGCAGAAGCGCGCATGAGTCCGGCAAGAGCCCGACAAAAGTGCCACGAGTCCGGAAAGAGCCCGGCAGAAGCCCCACGAGTCCGGCAAGGACCCGGTAGAAGCGGCCACGAGTCTGACATGAGCCCGACATGAATCCGGCTCAACTCCCACACGAGCCCGCGGAATACCCGCGACACAAGCGCTGTTAGTGGCTCATGAGGCCCACGAGGCGACCGAACCACCCATCCCCACACCTGCGGGTGGGTAAACACGAAAACCCGCGCGAGAAAGCCGCTCAGCCGTAGTTCAGCAATCCCCGAATCAGACGGTCACGCCGCGAGCGTTCAACCAGGTAAGAGGGTTGATCTTCTGCCCGCCGGGGTTCCACACCTCGAAGTGCAGGTGAGGCCCGGTGGAGAACCCGCGGTTACCCATGTGCGCGATCATCTGACCGGCCTTGACCGGCTGCCCCTCGCGGACGATGAAGTCGTTGACGTGGCCGTAGACCGTGATGGTGCCGTCCTCGTGCTGCACGCGGACCCAGAGACCGAAACCGGAAGCGGGCCCGGCCTCGAGGATCACACCGTCGGCGGCGGCCAGGATCGGCGTGCCGATCGGGCCGGCGATGTCGATGCCGAGGTGCATGGTGCCCCAGCGGCCGCCGTAGCCGGAGGTGAAGTCGCCGGCGGCGGGGCGGACGAACTTCGGGCGCTTCTTCTCGGCGTCGGCGGCCTCGCGCTCGGTGGTGAGCTGCTGGCTGCGCAGGAGCTTGGCTGCCTCGGCGGAGCCCTCGGACGTGGTCTTGGAGACCGCGAGGATCTGCGGGGCGGAGGCGGTGTCGCCACCCTGGCCGGTGAACGCCGCGGAACCGTCCGCGTGGTTCGCGAGAGCGACGTCCTTGCTGTCCTTGGCTGCGGCTTGCCCGATCTGGCCTGCGCCTGCTGCGGCGAAAGCGCCTACTGCGACGGCGGCGACGACGATGCGTCCGCGAAGCGCCGACGGTGGTGGGGGGAGCCGGTGGGAGCTGACGGTACGCGTGGAGGCACGGTCGACTGCCTCATCAAGCGCAGCACTGCGTTCATGGCCGCCGGGGGAGCGGTGGTGACTCAAAGCTTGCCCTTCCGCCTTCGGGGAGCCTGATCGGTGGACCTGCCGGGCGGGGGATTCCCGGTGAGTCAGAATTCGGGGTTCTGACTCGGTGTCCTTCTGTGATCAGACCGTGACAACGGACCGGGGGACAGTAACGGCGGGGAGCCTCGGAGGGCAAACCCCAGTTCGTTATGTCCTCTGAACGGGCGGCAATCAGCTGGTTTCAACTGTCAACTGTGACCGTCGGTCACTTCGGGCGGGCGACACGCCTCGCCGCCAGCGGCGATGGGGTGACCTAGAGAGTCGTCCGATCGGGTGATGGCGGTCACAACTACGTGAAGAGTCCTCGTGTCAACCGGCAAAGAAAGGTGACCTGAATCACGTATCTGGTGTTCCTCGACGAGCAACGACGTGTGCTCCAGTCGGGCGTTGCGCTGCGGCACGATGATCTGATCCATCTCCGACCAGACCACGACGAAGCGCGTGCGGCACGGCCGGCAGGGCTCGGCGAGCTCCGAGAGCAGCTCCGAACCTGGGCGCAGCTGCTTGGTAAGAGGAGTCGGCATCAAATAGGCGAGCAAAGTCCCGTTGTGCGGCGTTCCGAGTGTTACGAGAGTGCGAACGCGTGAGTCGCCGTGCAGCCGTTGTACGTAATACCTGGCGATGAGCCCGCCAAGTGAATGGCCGACCACATGCACCTGATCCGCGCCGGTTTGCTCGCAGATCCGCTCGATGTGCGCGCCGAGCAGGGCGGCCGAGCGGCGGACGTCCCCGGTCAACGCCGTCAGCACGCTGTAGTTGATGGCGTGCACCACCCCGAAGCCCCGCCTCCGCAGCGCCCCCGACAGCACCGCGAAGGCGGAGCGGTTGTCCCCGATGCCGTGCACCAGCACGATCGGGGTGCCCGCCGCGTCCATCGCCGAAACCATCAGCCCTCGCTGGCGGGGTGGCAGGCCGTCGGTGCGGTAGTGCCGGAACTGGCCGTCCGGGCGCAGCTGCTCGGTGATCGCTCCCCACGGGTAGAGCACCGCGTGGGCCGTCAGCCAGGCCGCTTCCATCGCGACCCCGCGCATTCCGCCGGGCGTGGCCATGGCGCGCAACGCGACCTTCACTTCTTCCGCCACATCGCGCGCTGTGTGTACACCCCAGCCGGCACGATCGAGAACGGCGTCAGTCAGACGCGTCATCCACGACCGGCCGGTGTCGCTCATATGAGCGACGGTAAGTGATGAAGTCACCGGCTAGGAGTACCCGGCGCATCTTTTCCACATGCGAACGAATTTCGTCTCAGTTGGGCGCAGCACGGTGACGCGGAACCCACCCGCTCTCTTGCTAGGTTCGCCCGCGATGACTCGAACCGAGCTCGAGAACCAGACCCCGGCCGCCGCTCGGCTGCGCACCTCGTGGGCGCTCGCCGCGGCAGGCGGTCTCCTCCTCTCCGTCGGCCCGCTGCTCGGCGTGGTCGATGGTGCGGAACCGGCCTACACCTCGTGGCCGCTGCTGGCCCTGCTGGCGCTGTTGCCCCCGGTCGTCGCGGGTGTGCTGCTGTTCCGCGGCAGGCCGTTCGTCGCGGCCGGACTGATCGCCGCGGTCGGCGTGTTCGCCTTCGGGCGCCTGCTGAGCGACCTGCAGATCGTGTTCGCCCCGATGGCGGTCGCGCGCCCGGAGCTGTTCCGGCCCGCCACGCTCGTCGCGGTCACCCCGTCGGCGGGGGTGTGGCTGCTGGTCGCCGGGCACGTACTGGTGATCGCGGGTGGTCTGCTGGCCGCCGGTCGCGCCGGCATGCCCGCGGACGAGTCGGAGCCGCCGGGCCTCGTGGCGGGGCACGTGATCATCGCTTTCTGGGCCACCGTCGGGTTGCTGGGCAAGCCGTTCTCCTCGGCGGACCCGTTCCAGCTCGACCGCGGGCCGTGGGACCTGCCGGTGCTCGGACTGATGGGCGGGCTGCTGCTGGCCCTCGCCGCACCGCTCGCCACCGCGCTCGCGGCCAGCTCTCCGGATCCCGACACCCGTCAGGGCGGAGTGCTCGGTGTGTCGTGCGCACTGGGTGGCGTCGTGCTGCCGTGGTTGGTGGCGGGCACCGTGACGACAGGTCTCGGCATCACCGCCGGTCCGGTGATCGTGTTGCTCGCCGCGCTGATGCTGCCCGTCCTTCCTCTGCTGGTCAGGGTGGTTCGGTTCCTGCGAGGCAAGGTGGTTCGGCTGCTGCGGGGCAGGCGCGCCGAGACCGAGGACGTGGCGCTGCTGTCGATGCGCCGCATGGACGTGGCGGCGGGTGTATTCACCGTTCTCGCCGCCGTCGCGATGCTCGCCGGCGCGGTGGCGCCGCAGATCGTGCTCTCGACGGGCGGGGAAGCACCCGGCCTGGCCTCCGCGAACCTCCTCTGGCCCGCCGGTCTCGCGTTCGGCGTGCTGGGCCTGGCGTTGTTCGCATCCGCCACCGCCGCGACGGTGCGCCCGGCGTTGCTTCTCGGCCTCTTCGCGATGCAGCTCGCGGCCGCGGGTGCGACCGGGCCGGTGCTGGCGGCGAGCAAGGCCGGCATCGCGCAGCCGGGCGCCGGCTTCTGGCTGATGATCGCCGAGATTCCGCTCGGCCTGCTGGCGCTGGCCTGCGCGGGCCTGGCCGGAGCCGTCGAGCGGGAGAACATCGAGATCGGCAAGCGGGCGGAGGTGCCGGTCGCCGAACTGGGCGCGGTGCTGCTGGCCGGGCTCTTCGCGGCGGGAGCCTTCGCGTTGCCGACCGTGCGCGGCGACAACTACACAGCGGCGACGCTGGTGCCGGGCACAGATCCGGTCGTCTCGGCTGCCCTGATCTCCTCTCTTGTGGTCCTGATCATCAGCCTGGTGGTCGCACTTCGGTCGAGGCCCGCTCGTGGAGCCGCGGTTCTCGCCGGTGGTGTCCTGTTGATGGGCGTGCGCGCTCTGGAGCTGCCGCTGACGGGCGCGAAGGTCGTGGGCGCGGCCGCGGGCCCCGGGACGTGGCTCGCGCTGGCGTCCGCGACGGCACTGCTGGTGGCGGCCGGTCTGATGGGTGCTCGCGCGACCCGCTGAAACGCGAGTTTCGCCGTTGCGCACGCGTGTGCGTGATCGACCTCACCGCTGTTGAGACCGACCTCACCGGTGGTGGCGTGCGAGCAGTACCTGCAGCTCGATAGTGTCTGGGCCCAGCCGCGTCAAGTGGGTTCGCTTGGCCCCTTGAGGACCACCCAGGCGCGGTGTTCCGACACCGACGTCGCAGGAGACCCGAGTGGACCTGTACGAGTACCAGGCGAAGGACCTCTTCGCCGCCCACGGCGTCCCGGTACTGCCGGGCGATGTGGCCACCAACCCCGCCGACGCCAAGGCCATCGCCGCGAAGTTCGGCCAGCCGGTCGTCGTCAAGGCCCAGGTCAAGACCGGCGGCCGCGGCAAGGCCGGTGGTGTGAAGCTCGCTTCCACCGCCGAGGAGACCGAGGAGAAGGCGACCGCCATCCTCGGCCTGGACATCAAGGGGCACATCGTTCACCGCGTGTTGGTGACGCCTGCCTCGGACATCGCGGAGGAGTACTACTTCTCCTTCCTCCTCGACCGTGCGAACCGCACCTTCCTCGCCATGGCGAGTGTTGAGGGCGGTATGGACATCGAAGAGGTCGCGGCCACCAAGCCCGAGGCCCTCGCGAAGATCCACATCGACGCCATCAAGGGTGTCGACGCGGCCAAGGCCGAGGAGATCGCCGACGCGGCGAACTTCCCGGCCGAGGTCAAGGACCAGGTCGTCGACACCATCGTGAAGCTCTGGGAGACCTTCGTCTCCGAGGACGCCACGCTGGTGGAGGTCAACCCGCTGGTCCGCGACCCGCAGGACAAGATCGTCGCGCTCGACGGCAAGGTCACGCTGGACGAGAACGCGGGCTTCCGCCACCCGGCCCACGCCGAGCTGGTCGACAAGCAGGCGGAGAACCCTCTCGAGGCCAAGGCCAAGGAGAAGGGCCTCAACTACGTCAAGCTCGACGGCGAGGTCGGCATCATCGGCAACGGCGCCGGTCTCGTGATGTCCACGCTGGACGTCGTGGCGTACGCCGGTGAGCAGTACGGCGTGAAGCCCGCGAACTTCCTCGACATCGGTGGCGGCGCGTCCGCCGAGGTCATGGCGAACGGCCTGGACGTCATCCTCGGCGACGAGGCAGTGCGTTCGGTGTTCGTCAACGTCTTCGGTGGCATCACCGCGTGCGACGCCGTCGCCAACGGCATCGTGAAGGCGCTGGAGATCCTCGGCGACTCGGCCACCAAGCCGCTCGTCGTCCGCCTCGACGGCAACAACGTGGAGGAGGGCCGCGCGATTCTCGCCGAGGCCAACCACCCGCTGGTGACCGTTGTCGACACGATGGACAACGCGGCCGCCAAGGCCGCCGAGCTCGCGGCTGCGGGGGTCTGAGTCAGATGGCTATCTTCCTCAACGAGAACAGCAAGGTCATCGTCCAGGGCATGACCGGTGCCGAGGGCACCAAGCACACCAAGCGCATGCTCGCGTCCGGCACGAACATCGTCGGTGGCGTGAACCCGCGCAAGGCGGGCGAGAAGGTCGACTTCGACGGCACCGTCCTCCCGGTCTTCGGCACCGTCAAGGAGGCCATCGAGGCCACCGGCGCGAACGTGACCGTGATCTTCGTCCCGCCGGCCTTCTCGAAGGCCGCCGTGGTCGAGGCGATCGACGCCGAGATCGAGCTGGCCGTCGTCATCACCGAGGGCATCCCGGTGCACGACACCGCCTACTTCTGGGCGCACGCCGTCGCGACGGGCAACAAGACCCGCATCATCGGCCCGAACTGCCCCGGCATCATCAGCCCCGGCAAGTCGAACGCCGGCATCATCCCCGCGAACATCGCGGGCAGCGGCAAGATCGGCCTCGTGTCGAAGTCGGGCACGCTGACCTACCAGATGATGCACGAGCTGCGGGACTTCGGTTTCTCCACCGCGATCGGCATCGGTGGCGACCCGATCATCGGCACCACGCACATCGACGCCCTCGAGGCGTTCGAGGCGGACCCCGAGACCACCGCGATCGTGATGATCGGTGAGATCGGTGGCGACGCCGAAGAGCGTGCGGCCGCGTACATCAAGGAGAACGTGACCAAGCCGGTCGTCGGCTACGTCGCGGGCTTCACGGCTCCCGAGGGCAAGACCATGGGCCACGCCGGCGCCATCGTCTCGGGCTCGGCGGGCACCGCGCAGGCGAAGAAGGAGGCCCTCGAGGCCGCGGGCGTCAAGGTCGGCAAGACGCCGTCCGAGACGGCCGACCTGATGCGCGAGATCATGAACGCGCTCTGACGAGAGCACGTAGATACGTAGAGCAGCACACGAGGGTCGGGCACCGGAGTACTTTCGGAGTCCGGCCCTCGCTCGTATGGCGGAACCGGCATGATCCGGTCATCGTCTGAGCAACACGTCGGCTAGCGTCACCGGACGCAAGCCTGGTTTGAGGAGGAGACCTCGACATGTCCGTGCCTTACGGCGCACCCCAACAGCAGCCGCCGGGTCCGGCACACCACCAGGCACCGCCTCAGGCCCACGGCGCACCTGGCGCGCCGGCCGCCAACAACATCAATCTGAGCCTGATCCTGCCGCTGGTCGGAGCGGGTCTCGGTCTCGTCGCGTACCTGATCGCCTTCGCGGACGACGTCAGCAGCGGCAACGTGGTCTACCTGCTCGCCGCGGGCGCGCTCGCGGGGCTCTCGGTGCTGCCGAGCATCCCCAAGGGCTTCGTCCCGGTCGGCGCGGTCCTGGCGGCCGTGCAGACGCTGCTGCAGCTGCAGGTCATCATCAAGTCGTCGTCGGTGCAGGGGCTCGACATCGTCCTGCTCATCGTCGCGCTGCTCGAGACCGCGGCGATCGTGCTCACCTTCCTGCTCGCCGAGGGCATCGTGAAGTTCGAGCCGAAGCCCGCGAACCCGTACGCGGGCCAGCAGCAGGGGCAGCCCGGCGGCTGGAACCCGCAGTCCGGGGCCTTCCCGCAGCAGGGACAGCACCCGCAGCACGGCGCGCCCCAGCAGCAGGCACCGCAGCAGCAGCCGTCGTTCGGCCAGCAGCAGTTCGGTCAGCAGCCGCAGCAGCCCGCGCAGCCGGGTCAGCCGCCGCAGCAGACCAGCTTCATGCCGCAGCCCGGCCAGTTCGGCTCGCCGGGCACGCCGCCCGGTGGCTTCGGCGGACCGCAGCAGTAAGGTCCGCAACACCGTTCGACCTCAGGGGTGGTGCCGGGTGTCTCCGGCACCACCCCTGTCGTATGCCCCGGCGTGCCTCACCCGAACGGCTCAGCCCGCCTGACACAGTGGAGAAGTGCCCGTGCTGCAACGCGATGTGACTCGCGAGGTGACCACCGTGCGCCCGCCGGAGTTCTCGCGCTCCGAACGCATGCGGGTGCTCGTCGCGGCCGCGGTCGGGTCGGTGGTCGTCGGGTACGCGGCGGTGGCCGCGCTGCTCGCGCTGATCTCCGCCACGGCCACGTACGCCGCCTTCTCCACCGCCGGCGTGCTCAGTGCCGCCGCACCCGCGTGGCTGGCCGCGCACCACGTGCCGTTGCGCTTCGACGCAGGTCAGCTCGGGGTTCTGCCGCTGCTGCCCACCGCGTTGCTGATGCTGCTCATCGCCCGCACCGCCGCGGGCACGGCCGACCGGCTCGGCCTCTACGAACCGCTCCAGGCGCGAGGCGTCGTGCTGAGCATCGCCGGCGCGCACGCGGTCGTCGGCGGCACGATCGCGCTGATCATGGGTGAGGGCGTCGTGCGCGCCACGCCCGCCGTCGCGTTCTTCGGCTGCGCCGCCGTGTCCGGTCTGGCCGCCACACTCGGCGTCGCCCGTCGCTGCGGCCTGGTCGAGATCGTCTTCGACAAGCTCGACCCCGTGGCGCTGCACGGCCTGCGCTCCGGGTTCATGGCACTGTTCGCGCTGGTGAGCGCGGGTGCGCTGGTGGTGGCGGCAGGGCTTGCGGCCTCGTGGCCCAGGACCAGCGAGCTCTTCGCGGGTGCCGGTCCGTCGGTCGGTGTCGGCCTCGGCGTGTTCCTGCTGTGCCTCGGCTACCTGCCGAACGCGATCATCGCGGGCCTCTCGTACGTCGCGGGTGCCGGGTTCTCGCTGGGCGGGGTCGAGATCTCGCCGATGCGCTTCGTCGGTGGTCCGGTGCCGTCGGTGCCGTTGCTCGCGGCGATGCCCGAGGAGCACCAGGTGTGGAACCCCGCCGTGCTGGTGCTCCCGGCGCTGATCGGCGTGTTCGTCGGCTGGACCTGCCGCAAGGTGTCCGACCGGCCGTCCTCGCGGTTCCGGGCGGTGCTGGTGGCCGCGATCACCGCGGCCGTGGGCTGTCTGGTGCTCGCCGCGACCGCCGGCGGACGGCTGGCGTCCGGCGCGTTCGACCCGGTGACGGTGCCCGCGGGCCTGCTCGCGCTGATGGTGGCGCTGTGGGTGCTGGTGCCGGGCGTGCTGGTGGCCTGGCTCGCCGGGTCGCGCGCGAAGGTGGCCGCGGCCGACGGTGACGCGGAGTTCGTCGAGCCGGACTTCGACGAGGACGAGATCGTCGACGAGGACGTCGTCTTCGAGGACGACGAGCTCACCGAACAGTTCGAGCAGCTCGAAGTGGTGGACGAGGACGAGTTCGAGGTCGAAGAGGACCTCGAGGACGACGACTACTACGACGAAGACGAGTACGACGACGAAGAGTTCGACGACGAAGACGTTGAGGACGAAGAGGAACAGGACGCCGAACCGCAGGCCGGGGAGGACCTCGAAGCAGAGGAAGACCTCGACGCGGAGTTCGACGAGATGCTCGGCATGGAGCCCGAGGAGGACCTGGACGGCAAGCCGGAACGGTGACGGCCTAAACTGCCCCTGAGCTGCTACAACACGCCACGCCCAGGAGTAGACGCTGAGCACCGAACTTCGGCTTCCCACACCGGCGCGCGTCGTCGTACTCGTGTCCGGTTCCGGAACCCTCATGCAGGCGTTGCTGGACGCCGACCTGCCCATCGAGGTGGTCGCCGTCGGTGCCGACCGCGAGAACATCGAGGGCCTCAAGCGCGCCGAACGCGCCGGGGTGCCGCACTTCGCCGTGAAGCTGCGCGATCACGCGGACCGAGCCGCCTGGGACGCCGCGCTGACCGAGTCGGTGGCCTCCTTCAAGCCCGACCTCGTGGTGTCCGCCGGTTTCATGAAGATCATCGGCGAGCAGTTCCTCGCGCGCTTCGGCGGCCGGATGATCAACACCCATCCCGCGCTGCTGCCCGCGTTCCCCGGCGCCCACGGCGTGCGGGACGCCCTGGACTACGGCGTGCACGTCACCGGGTCGACCGTGCACCTGGTCGACGCGGGCGTGGACACCGGGCCGATCCTCGCGCAGGAGGCCGTTGTCGTCGAACCCGACGACACCGAAGAGACCCTGCACGAACGCATCAAGGTCGTCGAACGCCGGCTGCTCGTCGAGACGGTCGGCAGGCTGGCCCGCGAGGGCTGCACCGTGAACGGACGAAAGGTGAGCATTCCGTGAGCACTCCTGCCGAGAGGCGACCGGTTCGCCGGGCCCTGATCGGGGTCTCCGACAAGGCCGGCCTGCTGGAACTGGCCACCGGCCTGCACGCGGCCGGAGTCGAGATCGTGTCCACCGGCGGCACCGCGAAGGTGCTGGCCGACGCGGGCGTCCCGGTGACGCCGGTCGAGCAGGTGACCGGGTTCCCCGAGTGCCTCGACGGCCGCGTGAAGACGCTGCACCCCCGCGTGCACGCCGGTCTTCTCGCCGACCTGCGCAAGGAGACGCACGTCCAGCAATTGCGCGAGATGGACATCGCGCCGTTCGACCTGCTGGTCGTGAACCTCTACCCGTTCACGCAGACCGTGGCGTCGGGTGCTTCCCAGGACGACTGCGTCGAGCAGATCGACATCGGCGGCCCCGCGATGGTCCGCGCGTCGGCGAAGAACCACGCGAACGTCGCCGTCGTCGTCGACCCGGCGCGCTACGACTGGGTGCTTTCGAACGTTCGTGACGGCGGCTTCACCCTGGCCGACCGGCAGCACCTGGCCGCGGACGCGTTCCGCCACACCGCTTCCTACGACGTCGCGGTGGCGTCGTGGATGGGCAACGTGCTCGCTCCGGACGACGAGGGCAGCGGCTTCCCGGGCTGGGTCGGCGCGACCTGGAACCGGTCGAACGTGCTGCGCTACGGCGAGAACCCGCACCAGCACGCCGCTCTGTACACGCAGGGCGACGGCCGGACGGGTCTGGCGTCGGCGAAGCAGCTGCACGGCAAGGAAATGTCGTACAACAACTTCCTCGACGGCGATGCCGCCTGGCGTGCCGCGTGGGACCACGAGCTGCCGTGCGTCGCGATCATCAAGCACGCCAACCCGTGCGGCATCGCGGTGTCCGACGTGAGCATCGCGGACGCGCACCGCAAGGCGCACGAGTGCGACCCGGTCAGCGCGTTCGGCGGCATCATCGCGGCGAACCGCGAGGTCACCGTGGAGATGGCCGAGTTCGTCTCGGAGATCTTCACCGAGGTCATCATCGCTCCGTCCTATGCGGACGGTGCGGTGGAGGTGTTGCAGCGCAAGAAGAACGTGCGCATCCTCATGGCCGAGGCGCCTGCCCGCGGTGGTGCGGAGATGCGTCCGGTGTCCGGCGGCCTGCTCCTGCAGCAGCGCGACGCAATCGACGCCGCGGGTGACTCGCCCGCGAACTGGACTCTGGCGTGCGGAAAGCCCGCGGACGAGAAGACGCTGGCGGACCTCGAGTTCGCGTGGCGTTCCATCCGCGCGGTGAAGTCGAACGCGATCCTGCTGGCGGACAACGGCGCCACCGTCGGCGTCGGCATGGGCCAGGTCAACCGGGTCGACTCGTCGCATCTCGCGGTGAAGCGCGCGGGGGAGCGGGCCAAGGGTGCCGTCGCGGCCTCCGACGCGTTCTTCCCGTTCCCGGACGGCCTCGAGGTGCTGCTGGAGGCCGGTGTGCGCGCGGTCGTGCAGCCCGGCGGCTCGGTGCGCGACCCCGAGGTGATCGCCAAGGCCGAGGAGCACGGCGTGACGCTGTACCTGACGGGTACGCGCCACTTCGCTCACTGATGTTGCCGGGGGCCGCCTCTTTCGTCGAGGCGGCCCCCGTTCTCAGATCTTCGCGACCATCTCTTCTGCCAGCCCCTTCGCCGCGGCCTCGAACTCCGCGACGTCCGGCTTCTTGTTGGTGAACAGACCCGCGTCCCAGCCGGTGTAGTCGACCTGGACAGTGGTGTCGCCCTTGCGCACGAGGATCCAGATGTCCGTGAGCGCGGAGTTGCCCTCCACCAGCACTGCCGCGGCCTGGTCACCGAGCCCGTCGAGCGGTTTCTGCTGAGGCACGCCCGCGGCCTTCATGTGCTGCGCCACCATGTCGTCGATGGTCATCTCACTCGCGGTCTGGACGTACACGTCGACGCCGCGGTAGCCGCTGCCGTCGACGCCCTTGGTCTGGTGCCACGAGCAGATCGTGCGCTTGCCCTTGTCCGACGGCATGTCCATCTCGTGCGAGCCGAGCCCGTTCGGGTTCGTCGTGCGCGCCTTGGCCAGCGCGGCCTCGGAGATGTTGCCGCACAACGCAGGCAGCTTGTCGGCGCGCTTCGGCTCGCCGCCGTCTTTGTTGACGTTGAGGTAGGTCACGAGCCCGGCGACCAGACCGCCGATGACGACCAGGCCGACGATGACCGCGGCAATCAGCGGTGCCTCGCTCTTCTTCGGTGACGGTGGAGGGCCGTAGCCCGGAGGAGGTTGCTGCCATCCGGGTGGCGGCTGCTGCCAGCCCTGTTGCTGTGGCGGCACCTGCTGACGCCAGCCGTGCGGAGGTGGTTGGTTCACGATTTCCCCAGTTCGCGGTGCTTTCCGGGCCACCGTAGAGGACCGTTCCGGCACGGGTGGCCGTGTCCCCCGAAAGAGTGACGCTCCGGCATTGACACAGGGGTGCGCAGGCGCGCTACGATCATCCCGTTCGTTCGAACAGGAGTTCGAATAAGCAAGTCGCCGAACTTCCCTCGGCGGCCGTGCACAGGGGTGCGCACGGTCCGAGCAGGGAGGTGGGTGGAGTGTCCAGGTCGGCAACGGCGTCGTTGGCTGCGTTCGGGGTGAATCCGGCCAGCGAGCTGACCAGCACCACCACCGACCACACCACGGGGCGGGTGCTGCCGGTTCTCGGGGAACTGGCAGGCCTGCTGCCGTGGGGCGGCTTGCGGCGAGGCAGCACGGTGTCGGTGGGCGGATCGACATCGTTGCTGCTCGCCCTGCTCGCGGGCGCGACCGCGGACGGCTGCTGGGCCGCCGTGGTCGGCCTGCCGCAGGTGGGCGTGCTGGCCGCGGCCGAGCTCGGGGTCTCGGTGCAACGGCTGGCACTCGTCCCCTGTCCCGGAGCTGATCCCGGCCCGGTCATCGCGGCCCTGCTGGACGGCATCGACCTGGTCGCCGTCGCCTGCCCACTGCCTCCCTCACTGGCCCGACGGCTCACGGCTCGCGCTAGGCAACGCCGTGCCGTCCTGATCGCTTTCGGTTCGTGGCTCTCGGCCGACGTGGAGCTGACCGCGGAGTCCGTGCGCTGGAACCCGCTCGACGACGGCGCGGAAACGTTGCGGCGCCAAGAGATCAGCGTGCGCAGCGGTGGTCGCGGCTCGGCGGGCAAGCCGAAGCAGGTGCTGCTCACGTTCGGCGAAGAAGAGATCGAGCTCCCGCTGGTGGCCGGTGAACCGGCCGAGTCCGACGAGCCGGCTGATGCCGGTCCGGACGAGGTCGACGAGCTGGCCGTCAAGCGGGCTACAACCCGGGGTCGTCCTGCGTGAAGGACACCCGTCTCCTCGCGGTCTGGTGCCCCGACTGGCCCGTCGTCGCCGCCTGCACCGCCACCGGCACCAGCCAGCACGTGCCGGTGGCGGTCCTCGACGGCAACGAGATCGTGTCGACCTCGGCCGTGGCGCGGGCCGAGGGCATCCGCAGAGCCATGCGCAAACGGATGGCCGAGTCGATGTGTCCCGAGCTGGTCACCTTCGAGCACGACCCGCAGCGCGACGCCAGGTTCTTCGAGCCGGTCGCGGGGGCCGTCGAGGAGCTCGCACCGGGCATCGAGGTCGTGCACCCCGGCCTGGTCGCGGTGCCGGCACAGGGCCCGGTCGGCTACTTCTCCTCCGCCGAGCAGGCAGCCGAACGCATTGTCGACCACATCGCGACGAGGACCGGGACAGAGGTCCAGGTGGGTGTGGCCGACAGCCTCTTCGCGGCCACGAAAGCCGCGCACCGCAACGTGATCGTCCCGCCGGGCCAGACTGCGGAGTTCCTGCGGCCGTTGGGCGTGCACGAGCTCGACGCCCCGGAACTGGTCGACCTGCTCAGAAGACTCGGCCTCAAAACCCTCGGCGCCTTCGCGGACGTGCCGGAGAACGCGGTGGCCTCACGGTTCGGCGGCCCGGCCACGAGACAGCACCGCCTGGCCCGCGGTCTACCCGAACGCCCGCTCGACAAGCGCAGGCCGGCGCCGGAACTGGCCGTCACGGAGACCTTCGACGACCCGGTCGAGCGCATCGACGCGGCCGCGTTCGCCGCGAAGATCCTCTCGGAACGCCTCCACGAGAACCTCAGCGCCAGAAGCCTCGCGTGCACCAGGCTCGGCATCCACGCCCGCACCGAGACCGACGAGGAGCTGCACCGGGTGTGGCGGGCCGCGGAACCGTTGACACCACGGGGGATCGCGGACCGCGTGCGCTGGCAGCTCGACGGCTGGCTCACCCGCGAGCGCCTCACGTCCGGCATCAGGACGCTCACCCTCGAACCGGTCGAGGTCGTCAACGGCACGGCGTTGCAGCTCGGGTTGTGGGGCCACGACGACGAACGCGCGGTGCGAGCCCTCCTGCACGTCCAGGGTCTGCTCGGCCCGGACGGCGTGCTCACCCCGGTGCTCGACGGCGGCCGGGGACCGAGGGAGCAGGTCAGGCTCGTGCCGTGGGGCGACGAACGGGTGCCGGCCCAGAACCCGGACCACCCGTGGCCCGGCCGGCTGACCAGGGCACCGGCGACGCTCGCGGACGACCCGGCCGACCTCAGGGACGCGGCGGGCGACGAGGTCGGCGTGACGGGTCGTCTCGAACTCACGGCGCAGCCGAAGAGCCTTGCGGTGAAAGGAAGAACACAGGAGGTGATCGCGTGGGCAGGTCCGTGGACGGTCGACGAGAGGTGGTGGGCGCCGGACCCGCACCGGGCGGCGCGCATCCAGGTGCAGACGCCGGACCAGGCGTTCCTGCTGATCCGCAAGAACCAGAGGTGGTTCCTGGAAGGGGTGTACGACTGATGCCCGACGACCAGGACTGGGATCTGCTGGAGAGCCTGATCCCGTTGCCGCGCAAGGCACCTGATGGGCTGGAATAACCCACCGGTCCGCTGGAAGGAGCTGGAACGCGCTCTTTCCGGCAAGCCCGTCGAGCAGAAACCCGACGGTGGTGACGGTCCCGGCTGGTCACGGCACCGCGACCGGTACACCGCGCCGCCGGGGTTCGAGCTGCGCGTGGACGATCTCGCGGTCACCCGCAAGCGCGTGCCGTACGCGGAGCTGCACTGCCACAGCAACTTCAGCTGGCTCGACGGCGCGAGCCACCCCGAGGAGCTGGTCGAGGAGGCGCAACGGCTCAAGCTCGACGCTATCGCGATCACCGACCACGACGGCATGTACGGCGTGGTCCGGTTCGCCGAGGCCGCGAAGGAGCTCGGGATGCACACGGTGTTCGGCGCCGAGCTGAGCATCGGGCTCTCGAAACCCGCCAACGGCGAACCGGATCCTGAAGGCGACCACCTGCTTCTCCTTGCACGCCAACAGGAGGGCTACCACCGGTTGTGCCGCACCCTCACCACCGGGCACCTCCAGGACGACGCGGAGAAGGGCAAACCCGTCTACGACATCGACAAGATCGTCGCGGACACCCGAGGTGAGGTCGTGGTGCTGACGGGCTGCCGCAAGGGAACCGTCCGCAGAGCCCTCGTCAGGGAGGGGCCGGCGGCGGCGTACCGGGAGATCGTCCGGCTCACCGACCTGTTCGGCACGGGACGTGTCCACGTCGAACTGACCGACCACGGCCTGCCGGAGGACAGCAAGCGCAACGACCTGCTCTTCAAGATGGCGCAGGAGCTCAAACTCCCCGTCGTGGCAACGAATGCCGTGCACTACGCCACCGCGAACCGAGGCCGGTTGGCCGCCGCGATGGCCGCCGTCAGAGCACGCAGCAGCCTCGACGACATGGCCGGCTGGCTGCCGCCGTCACCCGCGGCGTTCCTGCGCAGCGGCGAGGAGATGTTCCACCGGTTCCGCCGTTATCCCGGAGCCGTGCACAACGCCGCGTTGCTCGGCATGCAGCTGGCGTTCGACCTGAGGCTGGTCGCGCCGCAGCTGCCGCCGTTCGACGTGCCGCAGGACCACACCGAGAGCAGCTGGCTGCGCAAGCTCACCTACGAGGGCGCCCGGAGCAGGTACGGCGACGACGACGAGAAGGCGTTCCTGCAGATCGAGCACGAGCTGAAGATCATCGAACAGCTCGGCTTCCCCGGTTACTTCCTGGTCGTGCAGGACATCGTGAACTTCTGCAAGCGCAACGACATCCTCTGCCAGGGCCGGGGCTCCGCGGCGAACTCCGCGGTGTGCTTCGCGCTCGGCATCACCAACGTGGACGCGGTCCGCTTCGACCTGCTCTTCGAACGCTTCCTCGCCCCCGCCCGCGACGGCCCTCCCGACATCGACGTCGACATCGAGTCCGACCGGCGCGAGGAGGTCATCCAGTACGTCTACACCAAGTACGGCCGTCGCCACGCCGCCCAGGTCGCGAACGTCATCACCTACCGCGCCCGTTCCGCCGTGCGCGACATGGCCCGTGCGCTCGGCCACTCGCCCGGCCAGCAGGACGCGTGGAGCAAGCAGATAGACAGGTGGGGCCCGCTCACGACGACCACCGACGACTGCGACATCCCGCGTGACGTGCTGGAGCTGTCCGCGCAGCTGGAGAACTTCCCGCGGCACCTGGGCATCCACTCCGGCGGCATGGTGATCTGCAACCGGCCGGTCAGCGAGGTGTGCCCGGTGGAGAAGGCGCGCATGCCCGACCGCACGGTGCTGCAGTGGGACAAGGACGACTGCGCCTCGATCGGCCTGGTGAAGTTCGACCTGCTGGGCCTCGGCATGCTCTCGGCCCTGCACTACGCCATCGACCTCGTCCGCGACCACGAGGGCGTGGAGGTCGACATGGGAAAGGTGCCGCTGGACGATCACCGCGTCTACGAGATGCTGCAGAAAGCCGATTCTGTAGGGGTTTTCCAGGTGGAGAGCCGTGCGCAGATGGCGACGCTGCCGCGCCTGAAGCCGCGCAAGTTCTACGACCTGGTGGTGGAGGTGGCGTTGATCCGGCCGGGCCCGATCCAGGGCGGCTCGGTGCACCCGTACATCAGGCGGCGCAACGAGGTCGAGAAGTGGGACTACGACCACCCGTTGCTCGAGAACGCGCTGAAGAAGACCTACGGCGTCCCGTTGTTCCAGGAACAGCTCATGCAGATCGCCGTCGACGTGGCCGGGTTCACGGCCGCGGAGGCCGACGAGCTGCGGCGAGCCATGGGTGCCAAGCGGTCGACGGCCCGCATGGAACGGCTGCGCGAGCGGTTCTACGAGGGCTGCCACGCTCAGGGCATCGACGACGAGCTCGCCGGGCGCATCTACGCGAAGCTGCTGGCGTTCGCGAACTTCGGCTTCCCGGAGTCGCACGCGCTGTCGTTTGCGCACCTGGTGTTCGTGAGCGCCTGGTTCAAGCTCTACTACCCGGCGGCGTTCTGCGCGGCCCTGCTCCGCGCCCAGCCGATGGGCTTCTACTCGCCGCAGAGCCTGGTGGCGGACGCGCGCCGGCACGGCGTCACCGTGCACGGCCCGTGCGTGAACCTGTCGCTTCCCCACGCGGCTCTGGAACGGTTCGAGGGCGCCAACGCCGTCCGCATCGGGTTGGAGGCGGTACGGGGGATCGGCACCGCGGATGCCGAGCGGATCGTTGCGGCACAACCGTTCCGGGACATGGAGGACTTCGGCTCACGCGTGCAGCTGAGCACGGCTCAGGTGGAAGCCCTGGCCACGGCCGGTGCCTTCACCTGCTTCGGCCTGGAACGCCGTGAGGCGCTGTGGGCGGCGGGCGCGGTGGCCGCGATCCGGCCCGACCGCCTGCCCGGCACCACGGTCGGGGTGGACGCGCCGTCGTTGCCCGGCATGGACGACGTCGAGCTCGCGGTGGCGGACGTCTGGGCCACGGGCCTGTCGCCGGACAGCTTCCCGACCCAGTTCGTCCGGTCGAAGCTGGACGCCATGGGCGCGTTGCCCGCCGCCGCGCTTTCTTCGGTGGAGCGCGGAACTCGGGTGCTCATCGGTGGCGCGGTCACCCATCGCCAGCGCCCGGCGACGGCGGGCGGGGTCACGTTCCTCAACATCGAGGACGAGACCGGGATGGTCAACGTCGTGTGCTCGCAGGGGTTGTGGGCGCGCTATCGGCGGGTGGCGCGCAGCAGCGGGGCGATGCTCGTGCGGGGTGTGGTGGAGTCGGCCGAGGGCGTGGTCAGCCTGATGGCGGACCGGCTGCAGCACCTCGACCTGCGCATTCCGTCGAAGTCGCGCGACTTCCGCTGACCTGCAGGCGCCTTGCAGACGATCTGCGGACGAACTTGCAGGCGACCCCGGCAACCTCATTCCTGTCACGAAGGCAGAAGAGGGAGCTGGGGAAAATGCGAGTCCTCTCCACCATCAAGGCGATGCTGATCGTCTCGCCGGCTTCGAGACCGGCTGGGTCGAGTCGCACATGAACAACCTCGACTGCGGCGACCGCGACTCGCTCGGCGTCTTCCAGCAACGGCCCAGCATGGGCTGGGGCACGCCGGAGGAGATCCGGAACGTCGACTACGCCGCGACGAAGTTCTTCGAGAGGGCGATCCGCAGCGAGCAGAACCACCCCGGCTACGCGGCGGGGGAGATCGCCCAGTCAGTGCAGGTGTCCTGCTGTCCCGACCGCTACACCGCCGCGGAGGCCAAGGCCCGTTCGTTGGTGGCGGAAGTCGAGACCTCGCAACCGAACCCGGCTCCCGTGCGGGCTTCGGTGTCGGTGATCGGGTGGGGTGACGGGGTGCAGGTGTTCGGCAAGGGGTCGCCCAGTGGGCACGTGTTCCAGAAGCCGTACAACCCGAGCGCTGGTTGGCAGGACTGGTCCGATTTGGACGGTGTCGTGTCCGGGACGCCGGTCGAGGTGAAGTACCAGGACATGCTGCACGTGTTCGCGGTCGGCTCGCCGAGCAAGCACCTGTTCCAGAAGACGTACAGCGTGAGTTCGGGCTGGGGCAGCTGGATCGACCTGGGCGGGGAGATCGACGGCACGCCAACGGTTGTTCAGCACGGGACGGCGTTGCACGTGTTCGCTCGTGGTGCCGGCAACAACAAGTTGTTCCAGAAGTCGTTCATCCCCGGAAGCGGCTGGACCAACTGGATCGACCACGGCGGTCTGATCGAGGCAACGCCGTCGGTGATCGCGTACCAGGACGGTCTGCACGTGTTCGCGGTCGGTTCGCCGAGCAAGCACCTTTTCCAGAAGTCCTGGGGACCGAGCACGGGCTGGACCGACTGGGTCGACCACGGCGGTGAGATCACCGGTACGCCCGCGTTGTTCCAGTACGGCAACCAGCTGCACGTCTTCGCGGTCGGCACGCCGAGCTACGGGTTGTTCCAGAAGGCCTTCACGCCCGGCTCGGGCTGGACCGGCTGGATCGGCCACGACGGCGTCCTCGGATAGAACCAAGTACGCGAGCCCGGGCACCGAGAACTTCGGTGCCCGGGCTCGCGGCGTGCGGGTGTGGCGGAGGATGCAGGATTCGAACCTGCGCGGCGCTCGCGCGCCGACCACCGTTTTCGAAACGGATGCCTTTCCGGGCTCGGCCAATCCTCCTCAGGACGCGGAGGGCGCGCGGATCGAACGCGCGCCGGGCGTGATGCCCGGACCACGGCTTAGCAAACCGGTGCCTTTCCACTCGGCCAGCCCTCCCCGTCCTGCGTGGCTCCCCAGGGAGTCGAACCCTGTCCTCCGGATCTTCACCCCGGTGCTCTGCCAGTTGAGCTAAAAAGCCTTGCGCGCCTCGAAAGGCGCCTTTCAAAGTCGGATGCCCGCGAGTCGAACGCGGTATGTCCTCATCCCAAATGAGGCGGGTTAGCCGTCTCCCTCGCATCCGCGAGTACCCCTGCCAGGAGTCGAACCTGAATCTCGGCGTTCGTAGCGCCGCACTCTTTCCATTGAGCTACAAGGGCGAATAAAAGCGCGCTGAACAGAGAGAGCCGCCCTGCTCGGTTTCCCGAGGGGCGGCTCCCTGAACATGACGTACTACCAGGTCATGGTGGGGAGCCTGCGCCGCTCACCTGCGAGAACGGTCGCGGGGACGGTCGGACTGAACTGAACCGGCTGCTGAATCGGCTGCTCATGACCTTCCCCTTCCGTCTCGATGTTGGACCAAGTATTACGGGCGGTCGCGACGCCCGTCAATCATTTAAAGGAACATTCTCTAAGCGTTGCGAGCCAGATGCATCGGAAGCCGGTCGAAGACGCAGATGATGTGCGTGATCTTCCCGTTTTCGACGGTGAAGTGGTCGATGCCGCGGAAGTCCGGCACGAGCGGGGTGTCGGTGGTGTACACGGCCGCCGCGTGGGTGTCGTCGCCCAGCACGTCGATCACGGTGGCGCTGGTGATCATGGTGACGAACGGCTGGAGGAACCCCCGGTAGCCGTCCACTCCCTCGATCCGGCCGCCCGGCGCCTCGCACACCACGTCGTCGGCGAGGAGGCTCAGCGCCTTCTCGACGTCGCGGCCGGTCCACGCGTGGACGAACTCGTCGGCGATCTTCTGCGCACTGCCAGTGGTTGTGGTCATGGAGAGACGATCGCACCGGATATAAGACACCTTCCGTCATATATTTCTGAGATTCTCGACGCCATGAGATCCGACCGGCTGTTGTCGATCCTGCTGCTGCTCCAGACCCACGGGCAGCTGTCGGCCGCCGACCTCGCCGAGCGTCTGGAGGTGTCGACGCGCACGATCATGCGTGACGTGGAAGCACTCTCGGCGGCCGGTGTGCCGGTCTACACCGAACGCGGACGCACCGGCGGAATCGCGCTGCTTCCCGGCTACCGCACCGATGTCACCGGTCTCACCGCCGACGAGTCACGCGCCCTGTTCGTCCTCATGACCGGCCACGCCCACAGCGACCTCGGCCTCGGGCAGGCCCTCGGTTCCGCGTTGCGCAAGGTCATGGCCGCGCTTCCGGCCCTGCAGCGTCCCGACGCCGACCTGGCCAGCCGCCGCATCCTCATCGACCCCGCCCGCTGGCGCAGCGGCGGGCAGCCGCCTGTCGACCTCGGTGTGCTCCAGCGCGCGGTGTTCACGGACCGCCGGCTGCGGCTGCGGTACCGGCACGGCCGTGACGACCAGGTCCGCGGCTACACGGTCGACCCGTACGGCCTGGTCAACAAGACCGGCGTCTGGTACCTGGTGGCCGACCAGCGCCGGCAACCGCAGCTGTTCCGCGTCGACCGCATCCTCTCGGCCGCAGTCGCCGACGAACCCGTCCAGCGCCGCGACGGGCTCGAACTCGCCGATGTCTGGGAAGTTTTGCGCCGGCGCATCGATGACATCCCCGACCCGGTCCGCGTCACGGTCAGCGTCCGCCGGGAGGTCCTCGGCAAGTTCCTGCGCATGCACACCGCGGATCTCGCCGCCGGACCGCCCGCGGACACCGGTGCGGAGCGCGTCGAGCTGGAGCTGCACTTCCGCGCTCTCCGCGCTGCCGAGACACTTCTCGCCTTCGCCGGCGACGCCGAAGTGCTCGCACCGGCCGAACTCCGCGACGCCCTCGCCCGCAAAGCGACCGAAACCGCGGCTCTCTACGTCAGGGACGCTCGTAGGTCATGAACGAAACGCCGCTCTCGAACAGCTGCGCGTTGGTGCGCTGGAACTTCGTGATGTCGGCCTTCCCGTCGAACAACGGGATCCCGCACCCGAACACGACCGGGTGGATCTTCAGGAGCAACGTGTCGATCAACGGCAGCAGTTCGGCGGCCAGCTTGCCGCCGCCGCACAGCCAGACGTCGAGGCCGTCCTCCTCCTTCAGTTCACGCACGCGGCCGACGACGTCCTGACGGATCACCGCGACGTCGTGAGGCGTGTCGATCAACGATGACGACACCACGAACTGCCGCAGGTGCGCGTAGGGCGACGGCAATCCGCCGGGCACCTGGTAGGTGTTGCGGCCCATCAGCACGGTGTCGAAGTGCCGGTTCGGCGCGTCCTGCAGGCCGAGCGCCTCGCGGAACTGGGTGGGCAGCGTGTCCGGGTACTCGGCGTTGATGCCGGCCATGTGGTCGCCTTCGAAGACGAACCCGTCGAAGGTCCCGTCCTCGGCCGCGATGAACCCGTCCAGCGTCACGGCCACGTAGTAGACGAGCTTTCGCATGCAGATCATCCCCCTTGAGAGTTTCCAACCACGACAACTGTAGTACTATGGCTGTAGTGGTTGTCAAGGAGGAAACGTGGTCCGGAACGAAGCACGGCGAACGGCCCTGCTGGACGCGGCGATCGACGTCCTGGCCGAGGAGGGCGCGCGGGGACTGACCTACCGCGCGATCGACGCGAAGGCGGAGGTGCCTGCAGGGACGGCGTCGAACTACTTCGCGAACCGCGACGACCTCATGTCGGAGGTGGCGATCAGGGTCAACCAGCGGCTCATGCCGTCCGACGAGTCGATCGCGGAGTCGCTGGCCATGCCCCGCGACAAGGCGCTCACGCTCAAGTTCATGCACGACATCGTCAAGCGGGCGGATGCCGACAAGGCCTGCTACCTGGCGATGATGGAGCTGCGGTTGGAGGCCACGAGAAGGCCCGACCTGCGCACCGCGCTCACCAAAACGGTCGCCGACAACCTCGAGTTCAACATCTCGTTCAACGAGGACTCGAAGCTGCCCGGCGACCGGATGACCGTCCTCTCGCTGTACTTCGCGATGACGGGGTTGATCTACGAACGTCTGACGCTGCCCGACATCGTGGAGCCGATGGACCTCGACGCACTCATCGAGGTCCTCGTCGACCGCGCTATCGGCTGAGTGGACCGCCGGTGATCGTCAGCGACACGGCGATCACCACGATCCCCAAGGTGGAGTAGAGGAACGCGTCCATGCCACGCCCGCGGATCTTGATCAGACCGGCCTGCTCGTCGGTCACCAGGATCCGCAGCACGGCCGCCACCAGCAACGACACGCCGAGCAACACCGCGCCCTGCCGCCAGTGGTACTGGAAGATCCGCACCAGCCCGAGCACGCCGACCCCGAGCACCAGCGCGAACGGCAGGTGCTTCCCGGGGCCCGAGCGCCAGCGCTGTTCCGGCATGAGCGCCTCTGCGTCAGACCGTCGCATGGGCGCGCTCGGCGGCTTCGACGGTGTTGGTCAGCAGCATCGCGACGGTCATCGGGCCGGCGCCACCGGGGATCGGGGCGAGCCAGCCGGCCACCTCGCGGACCTCGGGGGCGACGTCGCCGACGAGACCGGCCTCGGTGCGGGTGATGCCGACGTCGACCACGGCCGCGCCGGGCTTGACCATGTCCGCGGTGATCAGGCCGGGGCTGCCGGCGCCGGCGATCACGATGTCCGCGCGGCGCACCTCGGCCGCGAGGTCCTTGGTGCCGGTGTGGCACAGCGTCACGGTGGCGTTCTCGGAACGGCGGGTCAGCAGCAGGCCGATCGGGCGGCCCACGGTGACGCCGCGGCCGACGACGGTGACGTTCGCGCCCGCGATCGGCACGTCGTAGCGGCGCAGCAGCTCCACGATGCCCCGCGGCGTCGCGGGCAGCGCGGCCTCTTCACCGAGCACGAGCTTGCCGAGGTTGACCGGGTGCAGGCCGTCGCCGTCCTTGGCGGGGTCGATGCGCTCGAGGATCGCGTTCGCGTTGAGGTGCTTGGGCAGCGGCAGCTGGACGATGTACGCGGTGACCTCGGGGTTCGCGTTCAGCTCGTCGATGACGGCCTCGAGCTCCTCCTGCGTGATCGACTCGGGCAGGTCGCGCCGGATCGACTTGATCCCGACCTTCTCGCACGCCCGGTGCTTGCCCTTGACGTACGAGTGCGAGCCCGGGTCGTCACCGACCAGCACGGTGGCCAGGCCCACCGGCACGGGCAGTGCGGCGACCCGCGCCTTGAGGTCCTCGAACAGCGCGTTCCGGGTTTCGTTGCCGTTGAGCAGCGTCGCAGTCACCTGACCATCCTCCCACTGGGCAGCGCGGCGACGCCCACCGACACCAGCGTCAGCACCACGCCGATGACCGTCGGCAACGCGAGGTGCCCGGCCACCGCGTCGAGCAGCACGGCCCCGATGAGCTGCCCGCACACCGCGCACAGCCCGACCATCAGCACGCCGATGAACCGTACCGACACGATCGCGCCGCCCACGCCGACGATGCCGAGCAGCCCGCCGACGTAGAGCCACCACTGCGCGGGGAACTCGGCCACTCCCCGAGCGGCCACCAGGTTGACGACGACCAGTGCGACCGTGCCGGTGGCGAAGTTCACCAAGATCGTGACCACCGAGTTCCCGGCCGCCTCGCGCACCAGCCCGTTCACGGCCTGCTGCCAGCCCATCAGCAGCCCTGCGACCAGGGGCAGCACCGCGAGCCACAACGCACCCGGTGAGGAGAGACGGTCCGACACGGCCACCACGACCGCGACGACACCGACGGCCGCACCGGCGATCCGGCTGAAGGTCAGCGGTTTCGGCTCGCCCGGACCGATTCCGCGTCGATCGACGACCAGGCTGCTCACGACCTGGCCGACCACCACCGACACCGTGAACACGGCCACGCCGATGGTCGCGATCGCGAGGCCCTGAGACGTGACGAGGAAGGCGCCGCAGGTGCCACCGATGCACTCCCACCAGCGAATTCGCCGATCTGCCACCGCATCGCGCAACCGCAGGACGCCTGCCCTGCCCGCCTTCGTGGGCAGCACCACACCGATGAGCACGAGCAGTCCGCCGCCAAATGAGACGAGGGCCGCGAGGAGACCGTTGTGCAGCTCTTGCGCCAACGAGCCGTTGACCCGCCCTTGCACCGCAACCGCCACGCCGCCCACTGCCGCGAGGAGACCGCCTGTCACCTGCGCGGATCGCGACACAGGGCCTCCGAGGTTCTTGATCAGCTTTAACGCGGACACGCGACCAGGTTATGGTCGGGCCTCCACCGTTCGGCGCAGTGGCGGGGGACGTGTGCGATCCGGCGATTTGCAGGGGAAGATGTTGGCGTGTCCGAGCCGAAGCCGTTGAACCCTACCGAGCAGGACGCTCTGGTTAAGCAGATCGGCCTGACTCTCATGCGGGCCGCTCCTGAGGACTGGAAGAGCGTGATCGCGCAGTACCGAGCCACCGGCCGGTACTTCGAGCTGGAATCCGAACTGCGGCTGCAGGACGGCACCTCGCACTCCTGGGCACCGCCCCAGGACGTCGCGTCGCTGTTCGCGCGCCTCCGGGCCGGCATGCACCGCGAGGGCAGGGGCAGCTGGACGAACGCCCGCTACCAGCTCGATCACCCGTCGAGCTACAACCTCGACTTCGACCGCGCGGAGCCGAGTTGGCAGACGCCTCCGCCGCAGCAGGCGTACTTCGACGAGATGCGCTTCTTCCCGCGCATCGAGGAGAACATTCCCGACTGGCTGCGCCGCAGGCTGAACCCGCCGACGCCGGTGTTCCGCACAGTCCGCGTGTTCGACGGGGCCGGTCCCGGTGGCCGCCCGTCGGTCAACCGGCCGCCGGTGCCGGAGGCCGAGGTCGCGCCGCTGCTGACGTACCTGTCGAACGCGCCGGTCGCCGTGGCCGGACGTGGCTTCGACGCGGACGTCCTGCACCCGGAGTCGCCGCAGGTCGTGCCGGCAGGGTTCCAGACCGACGGTGCGTGGATCTGGCCCGCGGGAGTGTCCTACTACCTGCGCAAGTACGGCGTGCCGCCCGAGCCCGAGCTGGTCGAACGCGCGCGTGCCGCCGGGTTCAGCCTGCCCGAGGTCTCCGAGGAGTCGAGGCTCGCCGCCGCGGCGAACCTCGGTGCGCCCGCCGCGCCTCCCGGAACCCAGCTGCTCGAGCCGGAACCCGAGCCCGCCCCCGCGCCGGAACCGCAGGCCGACGCGACGCAGTTCGTGCAGAAGCCCTCCTTCGACACCGAGGAACCGGTGGAGGAGTACGACTTCGAGCCGATGTATCCCGAGCCGCGGGCCGCCGAGGTCACGACCGAACAGCCGCAGGTCGAGGCCGAGCAGGAGCAGGACGACCTCGGTGCCACGGTCGCCGTGCCGGTGCCGTTGCCCACGATCGACGGCCCTCCCTACCGGGTGGTCTTCGACTCCGACGGCGTGCCCGACGTCGACGACAGGCGCCTGCGTGACACCTACGGCGCCGGCATGGACCTCTTCGCCCCGCACCCGAGCGAGGTCCAGGAACCGGAGCCCGTCGTCAAGGCCGTTCCCGACGTCGTGCCCGAACCGGAAGTCGTCGAGGAGTCGAACGAAACTGACCTCGGCGACGAAGAAGTAGTCGTGGACGTCGACGAACCCGAGATCCCCACCGCCGGCCCGGACGAGCCCGAGCTCCTCACGCACCACCGCGAGGCGGAGCGCACGGACCACCTCGTCCCGGAACCGGTGACCGAGGAACGCCCGCGCGACGCCATGCAGGACACGATGGCGTGGAGCCCGGTCCTCGACGAGCCGCTGGAGAGCCCGGCCGAGGTCACCGAGGAGCACCCGGTCGTCGCGGTCACCGACGACGAGCCGGACCTGGCCGAGGACGAGATCGAGTCCACCACCTCGTTCGAACCACAGGCCTTCGAGCAGGCTTTCGAGCCGCAGGCGTTCGAGCAGTCCTTCGAACCGGAGCCGGTCGCCGAGCCCTCGCCGGTGCCGCCGCCGATGGTTCCCGCGGTGGCCCCGGTCGTGGTTCCCGCGCCCGCTCGCGTCGAGGAGACCACCCAGTTCGACGCCGCGCTGTTCAACGAGCCGGAGCCCGAACCGGAACCGGAGCCCGAGCCGGTGAAGCCGCCGCGCACGGTCACGCCCGAGGAGGACCGCGAGCTGGCGGGCACCCGCCGCGCGCTGGACGACCTCAACGTGCCGCACGGCGTGTTCCGGATCGGCGAGCCCGCCGACCGCACCTGGACGCTGCGCCTGGACGGCGACAGCTGGGAGGTGTGCTGGTTCGACCACGGCCCGAAGAACCCGGTGCGGTTCGACAAGGTCGAGGACGCGTCGGCGTACCTGGTCGGCAGGCTGGTGATGGGCAACTTCCGCACGGTTCCGCGGGCGCCCCAGCCCCCGCCGCCACCACCGCAGCGGCCGATGAGCAACGGCTTCCGCGAGGAGCCGCGCCGGCCCGTTCCGCCGCAGCGCCCGCCGATGCCGCAACCACAGGCCCAGCAGGCGCCGCCGCCACCGCCCCCGGCGGCACCGTCGCTGCCTCAGGCCCCGGCACCGGCTCCGGCACCCTCACCGGTCGCCGCCGCCGTGGCCCAGGAGGAACCGTCGAAGCGGAAGTTCCCGATCTCGCCGCTCGCGGGCGAGCCGCCGCTGACGTTGTTCCGCCACAAGCAGATGTTCGAGCTGCCGGCGGGCACCGAGGTCGACCGCTACGGCGACCAGAACGGCAACCTCGTCTACGTGGCGGGCACCCCGTTCCCGGAACGCAGCCTCGTGCCGTCGTGGATCAACCGCCCGTACCGCGTGTACCGGTTGCGCCGTCCGCTCGAGGTGCTGAGCGGCGTCGCGGTGCCGTGGTTCGAGCAGCCCGGCGGCGGAACCGCCTACCTGCTGCCGAAGGCGATCGAGGAGATGGTCGCGGACGGCGTGCTGGTGGAGATCACGGGATCAGCTGACAACTAGGCCGTAGGCGGCCGCGAAAGCGATCGCCTGGTCGATGTCGATCAGGGCTCCGGCGAGCTTGGCCTGCCGGAGCCCGTTCGCGTCCAGGTGCGCGCCGCGCAGGTCCGCGCCGTCCAGCTTGGTGTCCAGCAGCCGCGCGCCCATCAGGTCGGCCTTGCTCAGGTCGGTGTTGCGGAGATCCGCCTCGCTGAGGTTCGTCTCGCGGAACCGCTGGCCCTGAAGTTTCAGGTCGTACAGCGGTGCCTTCACGAACGACGCCAGCGTGAAGTCCACCTCGGTGAAGGTGATCGGCCGCAGCACGCAGTCGACGAAGTTCGAGCCCATCAGGCTGCACGACGTGAACGACGACCGCGTCAGCACCGTGCGGTCGAAGGTGCACTGCCGGAACGCCGTCGCGTGGTGCTTCGACTCACCGAGGTCCGTCCGGGTGAAGTCGCATCGGGTGAACGTGCACCCCGTCGTGACGAGTTCGCGGAGATCGGCTTCGGTGAAGTCGCAGTCGGTGAAAGACCGCTTCTCCCAGCGCTGACCGGGAAGGTTGGCGTCGGCGTAGTCCTCGCCGATCTCTTCGTCTGGGTTGTCCACTCTCACACTCTCGCATTGGCCACGTGTTGGTAACGTGCGGGTCGCCGGGCGACCTGCCCGACGTCAACGAGGACCGTCATTCGGGAAGGCTCATGACCCGCACGCCCGTGAACGTCACTGTCACCGGTGCAGCCGGCCAGATCGGCTACGCACTGCTCTTCCGCATCGCTTCCGGCCACCTGCTGGGTCCGGACACCCCGGTCAACCTGCGGCTGCTGGAGATCACCCCCGCGCTCAAGGCCGCCGAGGGCACCGCGATGGAGCTCGACGACTGCGCCTTCCCGCTGCTCAAGGGCATCACGATCACCGACGACGCGAAGACCGCGTTCGACGGCGTGAACGTGGCCCTGCTCGTCGGCGCCCGCCCCCGCACCAAGGGCATGGAGCGCGGCGACCTGCTCGAGGCCAACGGTGGCATCTTCAAGCCGCAGGGCGAGGCGATCAACGCCGGTGCCGCTGACGACGTGAAGGTCCTCGTGGTCGGCAACCCGGCCAACACCAACGCCCTCATCGCCCAGCAGCACGCGCCGGACGTCCCGCGCGAGCGCTTCACCGCGATGACGCGCCTGGACCACAACCGCGCCCTGTCGCAGCTCGCCAAGAAGCTGGGCGTCGCGGTCACCGACATCCAGAACATGACGATCTGGGGCAACCACTCGGCCACCCAGTACCCGGACCTGTTCCACGCCCAGGTGGGCGGCAAGACCGCCGCCGAGGCCGTGAACGACCAGGCGTGGCTGGAGAACGACTTCATCCCGACCGTCGCCAAGCGCGGTGCGGCGATCATCGAGGCCCGTGGCGCGTCGTCGGCCGCATCGGCCGCGAACGCCGCCATCGACCACATCTACGACTGGGTCAACGGCACCGAGTGGACCTCGATGGCGATCCCGTCGGACGGTTCGTACGGCGTGCCCGAGGGCATCATCTCGTCGTTCCCGGTCAAGTGCTCCGGTGGTTCGTACGAGATCATCCAGGGCCTGGAGATCGACGAGTTCTCCCGCGGCCGCATCGACGCCTCCGTGGCCGAGCTGGTCGAGGAGCGCGACGCGGTCAAGGGCCTCGGCCTGATCTGAGTTTTCCGTGGCAGTGTGGGGCACGTGCGCATTCCATGGGACGTGCCCCAGCCACAGCTTTCCGATGACGTGCATCCTGCGCTCGCTGACGCCGCCCGTGCGGCGTCAGCGGCGTACGGACGCGCCCGATCACTGCACACGCGCCTCGAGCTCCGCGAAGAAGTAGCGGACGGCGCCGACGGAACACCGACGATGCGCGTCGATCGCATCGTCGAGGACGCGATCCTGGAGTCCATCCACCGCAGTCGCGTGAACCTCCTGTCCGAGGAAGCCGGGTTCGTCGACAACGGCTCCTCGATCACTCTCGTCATCGACCCGGTCGACGGGTCCGCGAACGCCGCGTTCGGCGTTCCTCTCTCGTGCTTCGCCGGCGCGCTCGTGGAAGACGGCACGGCCAAAGAGGCTCTTACGACGTGGTTCGACACGGGCCGTGCGTGGCATGCGCTCGCAGGGGTGCCGACGTCGTTCCGCACGACAGGCCGGACGACCTTGGACGGTGCGTCCGTGTGTTTGATGCGACCCAAGACCGGCACGCAGGACGCGTGGCTGCGCATCGCGAACCGCGCCGACCGCATCCGGGTGCTCTGCACGACCTGCCTGGAGACCATGCTGGTCGCCGAGGGCACGGTCGACGCCTTCATCGATCCGGGCACCGACACGCACCGGATCATGGACCTCGCGACGGCGCTGGTCACCGTGCCCGCCGCGGGTGGGGTGCTGGTCGACCTGAAGGGCCGGCCGTTCACGTTCGAACCCGACCTGACCCACCGGTGGTCAGGCGTGGCGGCAGCGACTCCTCAGCTCGCCGAGGAGTTGATCGCGACCGTGCTGCAGAGCTAGATCTCGCCGCGCGGCTCGACGATGCAGTCGGGGCCGGGGAAGACCAGGCCCTCGTGGCCGTCGTTGAAGCGGACCAGGTACGGCGGCTGGCCGTCGGTCCCGCGCACTTCGAGGATCTCGCCCAGGCGCTCCTCGAGGCCGACGGAGCGGCTGTGGACGTGGAGCCTGTCACCAACTGTTGCTTGCATGATGCTGCAACACCTCCGGTGTGCGGCGTGAGGCTTGGCGCGTTGGACGCGCTAAAGCCTAGGCCGACACCGGAGGCGCGCAACAGGGCTCAAGTGCTCATCCACCGCAGGCTGCGGAGACCTTCGCGACGAGGTCGGCCTTCTGCTGCACCCAGTCCGCGGCGGAGCCGACGTTCTGCATGCCGTTCGCCGCTTCGCCGAGCGCCTTCTTCACCTGCTCGTCCGGTGAGGAGCTGGCGAGCTTCTCCAGCTCCGCGGCCTTGGCCTTGGTGTCCTCCAGCGCCTTCTGCGGGTCGCTCATATCCGGCGAGAAGCCCACGAGCTGGATCGCGTCGGCGCACAGCTTCACCTTGTCCGCGGTGTCGCTGACGCCCTGGATCGTGTCGCACGCCGTCAAGCTGCCCAACGCGATGACGGCTGCTGCCAGCGGTCCAACTACGCGCATTCGCTCTCCTTCTGCCCGATGTGTCCGGTTGCGTTCACTGATGACTCTACCGACGCGCGTCCTGCGCGACCTGGCGTTGGTAGAGCTTCCGAATTACGTCGTCGATTTCGGGCTCCACGACGGCGAGGTCGTGGACCTCCACCTGCCGGACCACCTGGGTGATCAACTGGGCCGCCGTCGTCTCCGCTCGCCTGAACGTGAGGTGGTGCCGCAGACCGCCTGCCTCGCTGCGCACCGCCGTTACTCCTGGGACGTCCGGCGCCGGCCCGGGTTCCCTGAGGTCGATGACCAGCTCGCGTTCCGGCGTGACCTCGGCGCGCAGCTCGTCCAGCGGTCCGTCGGCGAGCACCTTGCCGTGGTCGATCACCATCAGCCGCGGGCAGAGGCGTTCGATGTCGTCCAGGTCGTGCGTGGTGAGCAGGAGCGTCGTGCCGCGGCGGGTGTTGATGTCCTTCAGGAACTCCCGCAGGCGTTCCTTGGACTCCAGGTCCAGGCCGATGGTCGGTTCGTCGAGCACCAGCAGCTCCGGGGCGTGCAGGAGCGCTGCCGTGATCTCGCCGCGCATCCGCTGGCCCAGCGAGAGCTGCCTCACCGGTGTGATCAGAAGCTCCTGCAGACCGAGGAGTTCGACGCACTCCTCGAGCCTGACCTTGTAATCCTCGGCGGAGACCCGGTAGATCGACTTCAGCAGGTCGAAGCTGTCCTTCAGCGGCAGGTCCCACCAGAGCTGGCTGCGCTGGCCGAACACGACGCCGATGCGCTTGGCGAGATCGCGTCGCTCCTTGGACGGGTCCACGCCGTTCACCCGGATGTGGCCGCTGGTCGGAACGAGGATCCCGGTCAGCATCTTGATCGTCGTGGACTTGCCGGCCCCGTTCGGCCCGACGTACCCGACGGCCTCACCGGCCTGGACGCCGAACGTGACGCCGTCGACCGCCGTGACGGTCTTGTAGTTGCGCCGCAGGCCTTTGGACGTGGCGACCTTGAACTCCCTGCGGAGCTCCCTGACCTCGATCATGATCCCGTTCCCCGGTAGTGCCTGACCGCGAACCGCCACACGAGCCCGGCGGCTCCTGCCGCCAGCGCCGCGACGAGCGGTGATGTCCAGCCGACCCAGCCTGGCAGGCCGAGCGGATCCTGCTTCCCGAGCAGCGCGAGGCTCGGGTAGTACGCGACGAACGCGCCCGGCACGACGTACGCCATCACCCAGCGCAGCGGCCGGGAGTAGACGTTGATCGGGTACGACGTGAAGGCGTTGCTGCCGTAGGTCACCGAGTTGGAGAACTCGCGGCCGTCGATGATCCAGAAGCACACCGAGCACGCCACGACCCAGACCGAGCTGAAGATGACCGCCGCGGCGATCGGCGCGGCGATGGTCAGCGCGACCTTCGCCGGACTCCACTCGACGGGCACGTGGGTGAGCGCGTAGACCATCACAGCGAGCGCTCCGACGATGCGCCCGACCCGGCGCAACCGGATGTCCGACACCATGATCTGCGGCAACGTGCCGAGCGGCCGCATCAGCAGCACGTCGAAGCTGCCGGTGCGGATGTAGGTCGGAAGGTTGTCGAGCTGCCCGGCGAACAGGTCCGCGACGCCGAACCCGGCACCCGCGATGGCGTACATCAGCAGCACTTCGTTCTTCGTGAACCCGCCGAGCGCACTGACCTGGCCGAACAGCACCAGGATGACGACCAGCTCGATCCACTGCGCCAGGATCTGGGTGACGAAGTCCAGCGCGAACGAGGCGCGGTAGGCCATCTGGCTGCGCAGGCGCGCGCCGATGAGCCTGGGATAGATGACGTCAGCCACCATGCACCACCACCTTGCGCACCGCGCGTTGCAACGCGAAGTGACCCAGCGCGAGGATCACCACAGCCCAGAACGCTTGGTAGAGCAGGAGTTTCCCGGCGTTCCCGTGCCCGAGGAACACGTCGACCGGTGCCTGCAGCAGCGCCGGGAACGGCGTCATCCACAGCACCTCCCGAGCCCACTGCGGGAAGAACGCGATGGGCACCGTCAGGCCGCACAACAGGCCGGAGGTGACGTTCCAGAACCCGAAGAGCCCGCGGTTGTCGAGCAGCCAGAACGCGCTGATCTCGATCAGGAACCGGCAGCCGAAGCAGATGACCAGCGCGATGACCGCGCTGACCAGGAAAAGCGGCCACTGGTAGGCGTGCTCGGGGAACTGGAACGGGAACAGCAGCATGCCGATCAGCATCGGCGGCGCGAGCCTGGCCAGGAACGCGTACCCGCCGCGGCCGAGATCCTCCGCGAGGAGCGCACCCTGCAGGTTCCACGGCCGGTACAGATCGACGACGACGTCACCGGATCGCACGCGCTCGGCGAGCTCGTTGTTCCCCCACAAGAGGATGAACCCGAGCAGCCCCTGCCCGATCCAGACGTACGTGTTGGTGGCAGCGACGTCGTACTCCGCGATCTCCCGGCCCGCCGCCTTGAGCGCGGCGACGATCACGGAGACCCTGAGCAGGCCGAACACCACGTTCGCGGTCATTCCGGCCAGCATCGCTTGTCGGTAGGTCGAGTATCTTCGGAATCCTGCAATGATCAAATCGGCGTGGACACGCACGTCGTTCTACGTTAGTGACCGTCGCAAGTGGATTTGTTCAACTGCCGAACGCGCTGGTGACGACTTCGCCCGCCTCGGGCTGCGCGGCGAGGCAGAGGAAGTAGTTGCGCGTGCCGTCCTTGAACCCGACCGCGGTGATCTCCCACCCGGTGGTGTCGACGGTCGGCCGGGTCGCCGCCTTCATCACCTCGGGCGTGCAGACGTTCTTCACCTCGGTCGAGGCCAGCAGCTCGTCGGAGTCGACCGCCGGAATCTCCCCGGACAGCCAGCCGCCGCCGAACGACTCCCAGTAGTGCTCGGTCGAGCAGCTGCCGACCTTGCGCGCCGTGGCCGCCATGCCGCCGATGCTGACAATCCCGCGGAAGCAGGTCGACTGGTCGATGCAGTAGCCCTTGCCGCACTTCTTGAGGAACGGCGGGATGTCCTCGGCACCACCCTGCTGCGTCGTCGCCGGTCCGGGGCCCTGGGCGCCGACCTTCTCGCCGTTGAACAGGTTCCACGTCAGCACACCGGCGACGACCACGACGACGAGCCCTGCCGCGGCGGCCACCAGCGGCCAGTGCTTGCGCTTGGGCATCGGAGGGACCGGCACGGTGGGCTGGCGCATCGGGTCGAGCAGCTCGTCGCGCAGCTGTGCGGCGCTCGGCGTGCGCAGGTTGGCGTCCGGGTGCAGCGCCCGCGCCAGAGCGTCGTGCAGTGCGGGCGGAACCCCGTCGACCGCGGCGATCGGCCTGCGCAGGATCTCGCCGAGCTGGTCGAAGCTGCTGATCGGCCACGGCACCGGACGTGGCGGCTTGCCGGCGAGCAACGTGTAGAGCGTCGCGGCGAGCGAGTAGACGTCGGCCTGCGGCGTGGGTTCGGCCATCGCGAACGCTTCCGGCGGCGCGTAGCTGGGGCTCAGGGCGTCCCTGGTGACCGTGCTGCCACCCTGCGCGTCCAGCAGCGCCGCGAGCCCGAAGTCGGCGAGCTTCGGCGTGCCGTAGCGGTCGACGAGGATGTTGCCGGGCTTGATGTCCCGGTGCAGCACGCCTTCCTGGTGCGCGGCCGCGAGCGCGTCGGCGAGCTTGACGCCGAGGTCGCGGACCTGCTCGTGCGGCAACGGCCCGCGCTGGTCCAGCTGGTCGGCGAGAGAACCGCCCGTGCACAGCTCCATGACCATGTACGGCGTGCCTTGCGCGGTGATGTTCGCGTCGTGCACACCGACAACGTGCGGGTGCCCGGACAGCTTGGCCGCGGCGTGCGCCTCCCTCAAGAACCTCCGCCGGTCGCGCTCGTCGGCCAGCACGCGGTTGTCGATCTTGACCGCCACATCGCGGCCCAACTGTGCCTGGTGGGCGCGGTAGACGGTGGCGAATCCGCCTGCGCCCAACGGTCTCAGGTCGGTCAGGCCGGGAATGTGGGGTGCGGTCACGCGCGGCACTCTAGCTCCGCACCCCGACAGTTCCTCGGTTAGACCGTGCAGTTCAGCGAACCGCTCCTGATGGCGTGGCTGCTCGTGTTGTCGTCGTCCGACCACAACACGACCTTCTTGCCGTTCACACAACTCGGCGAGATCGCGAACCCTTCCAGGTTCGCGTTCGGCAGCGTGGACGGCCGGTTGTAGGTGGCCTTCAACTTGAACTTGCCGCTGCTGATCCCGAACGTCGTCGCCCGGCCGCTGCAGTTGTTGTCGCAGGTCGCCCACAGCTGGCTGCCGTCGAACTCCAGCTCCATCACCTGGCTCTGCCCGCTCGCGAACTTCGCCAGCAGCTTTGCGGTCCCCTGCAGGGCGTACACGTACACCTGCCCGGTCGCCTCGAGTCCGACGAAGAACAACCCGCTGCCGTGACCGGGGTAGTCGGCGGGGTTGTACGTCCTGCCCGCGTCGTCCTTGAACCCGTTCTGCGTCAGGTACGAGTCCGGCACCCACGCGATGCCCTCGGGCCCGTCGTTGGGATCGACGTCCGGCATGCCCGGCAGCGCCCACTCACTGGTGGCCGCCGACCCGCTCCCGTACTTGAGAACCGTTGGCGCGCTTGTGCTGTCGTCGTTGTTGTCGCGCTCACTGACGACGAACAGCCCGTCCGGCGTGGAAACCACACCCTCGGCGTCGGGGTCGCCCTGCCCGTTCTTGAAGCTCAGGGACCTGGTCTGGTCGACCTTCCACTGCGCCCCGCTGGGCACGAGCCGGTAGAGCGTCGAGGGGCTGTTCTTCACGGCCCACACGACATTCGCGCTCTCGAAGGACAACCCGCTGAGGTTCTTGCCGAAGACGTTCGTCCCGTCAGCCGTCTTGGTGGCCGAATCCCCAGGCCACGCCGCTGCCTGCGCCGGGGTGGCGGTGAGGCCGAGTGTGAGGACCGTGAAAACGCCAATCGCCTTGATGCGCAACGCAACCGCCCCTTCTCGCACGAGGTGGACAAGATCGCACCTCGGTCGGGCTGGCGGCGTTCATCCAGTGGACCAGACGATGAACAGCAGGCGCTACTTCGCTTTCGCGGCAGCCTTGGCGGCCTTCTTGAAGTCGCGCACCTCGAGCAACGACTTCTGATCCGTCACATCCGCGACGCTGCGCCGACTTCCGTCCTCGCCGTAGTGTCCGGCGGCCTCGCGCCAGCCCTGGGGCCGGACGTCGAACTGTTTGCCCAAAAGTGCCAGGAAGATCTTGGCCTTCTGCTCGCCGAACCCGGGCAGTGCCTTGAGCCGCTTGAACACCGTTGCGCCATCGCCGTCACTCCAGATCTTGGTGACGTCGCCGTCGTAGTGCTCGACCACGAACTGGCTGAGCGCTTGCACCCGCTTGGCCATCGAGCCGGGGAACCGGTGCACGGCGGGCGGCGTGGCCATGATCGTGGCGAACGACTCGGGGTCGGCCTCGGCGATGCGGTGGACGTCCAGGCCGCTCATGCGGTCGGCGAGCACCTTAGGACCGGAGAACGCCTTCTCCATGGGAATCTGCTGGTCAAGCAGCATGCCGAGCAACAGCGCGAACCGGTCCTGTGCCAGCAGGGCGTCGGCGTCGGGGTTCTGCGCGAGGCACAACGTGCGGGTCATGGCGGAAATCCTGACATATGCGGAGGTAGCGCACGACATTTGCCGACCGGGTCCGCCGTGTGGTTTGCGAACTTATGATCGCGACATGCCGGAAAATGCCGCTGCCCTCCCGCCTCTGGCCGGCGTGCGGACCCGCGTGCCGATTGCGACGATCGTCGTTCTTGCTGCTTGGGCGGTGTGCACCACCCTGTACCACCTGGGTGTCGACGGGTTGTTCCTGGCAGTTCGGCGGGATCCGGAAGCGTTGATGGACGGTCAGGTGTGGCGGGTGATTTCGCCGGTCCTGGTTCAGCCGGATTCGTGGTTTTCCGTGATCGTGCTCGGTGTGATGGCCGCGGTGGTCGGGACTTTCTGCGAGCGCACGTTCGGCACCGGTCGGGTTGTGGTGTTCCTGGTGGCGGGGGCTCTTGCCGGGCACGTCATCGGGGAGTGGTGGCAGCCCTATTCCGGCGGCGTGTCGGTGGCGTTCTGCGGGCCGATCGGCGCGGTGGCCGCTTACGTGCTGGTCGCGCGCATCCGGCGGCACCGGACGGCCGCGGTGATCGGGCTCGTGGGTGCGGTCGCGTTGTGCGTGATCACCGACATTCACGGGCCCGCGATTCTGGCCGGCGCTGTCGCCGGGTTCTTGCTGTGCCGGAACGCTGTGCAACCGGACGTGGCCCGCACCCCGTCCCCCTAGCGCCCGCAAGGGGTTTGAGCAGGGGGAACCGTCATGGCAAGCATCTTGAGACTTGCGGCCGTCGTCGTGCTGATGGCCGGACTGACCGCGGGCACCGCACACGCCTGCGAGTGCGTGTCCTTCACCGAGGCGCAGATGGTGGCGCGCGCCGACCACGTGTTCCAGGCTCGGGTGTTGTCCAAGTCCGAAGAGCCGGACCAGATGATGCGGTACCGCGTGGTCGTGTCGAAGGAGCGCAAGGGGGACGTGCCGCGGTACCTCAGCGTCATCTCGCACCGCAGCAGCGCCACGTGCGGGGTGGAGTTCGTCGTCGGCAAGGACTACCTGATCTACGCGACCGGTGACGCGAAGGACAGGAGGGTCGAGACGCACCTCTGCGGTGGCACGCGGGTGGCGGGTCTGGCCAGGCCTGCCTGCGGGAACTAGGCGCCGGCGACGCGGACTTCGGAGACCACCTGGCGCACCAGCGCTCGCAGTGCCTCGCGGTCGACGGTGGCCGGGTCGTCGGCCAGCCAGTCGCCGATCTCGCTCACGAACTGCTCGGGGGTCATCGGCGGGACCTCGAAGTCGAGGTCGTCGTCGCAGGTGACCTCGCCGGCGCGGCTCGGGTAGACGATCAGGGCGCCGCGGATCTCCAGCCACGGCAGGAGCTCGGCGAAGCGTTCGACGCCGTCGAGCAGTTGGGAGCCGCCGCCGCGGAACGGGTGGCCGTTGCGCCAGAGTTCGCCGTCCTCGTCGCAGTAGTAGTGGCCGGGCAGCCACGACTTCGACTCGATCAGGACCAGGCGGCGGCCGCACAGCAGGGCGTGGTCGATGTCGGTGAAGACGGAACCGGGCCAGGCGAGGCCGTGGAAGATGCGCACGCCCGGTAGCTGTGTCATGTACTCGGTCAGCAGTCCGGCGGTCAGCCGTTCGCGTCTGTTTTCACCCGGACGGCCGAAGATGGTGTTCCCGTCGTACTCACCCGCGAACGCCCGTTCGGCCCTCGCCACCGCCAGATACCGGCGCACCAGTCGGAACGCGGCGTAACCGGCGCCCGCCACGAGAGGTAGCCAGACGGCGAGCAGCAATGGCGACAGCGGCAGCGCCAACGGGAGGAGCAGGACGAACCACCCGCCGATCGCGGCGGCCGCGGGGGCGTGACCGAGGCCGGTGGCGGGGACGTAGCGGACTCGGGCGCCGAGGTCGATGCGGTGCCACCAGTCCATCGCGCCGAGGTCGACGCGGGGGCGGGGCGCCATGTAGTTCGGGTCGTCGCCGAAGTCGCGCAGCTTGCCCGTGCGGCCCGTTCGACGAGGTCGCGGGCGTGCCTGCGGGCGCACGACCGGCGGCACCACGACCGCGGGGCGGTCGTAGTCGGCGCGCCGGACCGGGTCCTTCAGCGTCTCGTAGGCCTCCTGGAGCAGGCGGAAGCTGCCGGACGTCCCACCCGCGTCGGGGTGCATGACCTTGGCGAGAGATCGGTAGGCCGACTTGATCTCCGAGGCGCTGGCGCCCCGGCTGACACCGAGCAACTCGTAGTAGTCGATCCCTGGCACGACACCGTCCAGTCCGGGGTTGGTGCATGAACCTTATTGGGTCCAACACTTTCGCAGGGCATACGGCCTGAGTTTCACGGACTAGGGTGTTCGTACGCAGTGCGAAGGGGCCTGTAGCGCAGTGGTTGTCGCGCCCTCCCACTCGGGAGGGAACACGCCGGTTCGAATCCGGCCGGTCCCGCTCCCTGACGGGGAACTACCCCGGGCACAGCACCCTCCTCGGCTCCCGCCTTTCCTCCTCCCAGTACGGCTCCGCCGTGTTCCCGGTTCAACCATTGACGTCAGTGGTCTAGTCCACTTAGCTTGAGAGCAGCGCCGCCGCGCCGTCACCCATCGAGGAGACCGCTATGTTCAGGCGCAGAATCATCGCGGCCGCGACAGCTCTCTTAACGGCAGCCACCCTCGCGGCACCGCCCTCGCAAGCCGCACCGCAGACCGACATCGGTGCCCAGGCCATCGGCAACCGCGTCGTCGGCTACTTCGTGCAGTGGGGCGTCTACGCACGCAACTACCACGTCAAGAACATCCGCACGTCCGGCTCGGCCAGCAAGCTGACGCACATCAACTACGCGTTCGGCAACGTCTCCGGCGGCCGCTGCGTGCTCGGCGACACCTATGCCGACTACGACAAGTTCTACGACGCGGCGTCCTCTGTGGACGGTACGCCCGACACCTGGGACGCGGGTGCGTTGCGCGGCAACTTCAACCAGCTGCGCAAGCTCAAGAAGCTGAACCCGGGCCTCAAGGTCCTGTTCTCCTTCGGTGGCTGGACCTGGTCGAGCGGCTTCACCCAGGCCGCGGCGAACCCGGCCGCGTTTGCGGACTCCTGCTACAAGCTCGTCGAGGACCCGCGCTGGGCCGACGTGTTCGACGGCATCGACATCGACTGGGAGTACCCCAACGCGTGCGGCCTGAGCTGTGACACCAGCGGTCCCAACGCGTTCAAGAACCTGATGTCCGCCGTCCGCTCCCGGTTCGGCAGCGGAAACCTCGTGACCGCCGCGATCACCGCGGACGCGTCCACCGGCGGCAAGATCGACAAGGCGGACTACGCCGGCGCCGCGCAGTACGTGAACTGGTACAACCCGATGACGTACGACTTCTTCGGCGCCTGGGCAGCGCAGGGCCCGACCGCGCCGCACTCGCCGCTCACGTCCTACAACGGCATCCCGCAGCAGGGGTTCTGGACGGACGCGGCGATCCAGAAGCTCAAGAGCAAGGGCGTCCCGGCGAACAAGATGCTGCTGGGCCTCGGTTTCTACGGCCGCGGCTGGACCGGCGTCACCCAGGCGGCACCCGGCGGCACGGCGACCGGCGCGGCACCCGGCACCTACGAGGCAGGCATCGAGGACTACAAGGTGCTCAAGGGCCGTTGCCCGGCCAACGGCACAGTTGCCGGCACCGCGTATGCCAAGTGCGGCAGCCAGTGGTGGAGTTACGACACCCCGGCCACGATCCGCAGCAAGGTCTCGTGGGCGAGCGGGCAGAACATGGGTGGCGTGTTCTTCTGGGAGCTCTCCGGTGACACGTCCAACGGTGAGCTGGTCAGCGCAATTCGTTCCGGTATCGGCGGATAGCCGAAACAGGCGCAGGATGTTCGGGTGGACGCACTCGAACACCTGCGCCGCCTCTGCCTGGCGCTGCCCGAGGTGACTGAACGCCTGAGCCACGGCGAACCCACGTGGTTCGTCCGCGGCAAGAAGACATTCGTGATGTTCGCCGACCACCACCACGACGACCGCAGGGCCTTCTGGTGCGCGGCAGGCCCCGACGTGCAGCAGACGCTCGTCGCCCAGGCCCCGGACAGCTACTTCCGACCGCCCTACGTCGGCCACCGCGGCTGGCTCGGCATCTACCTCGACGTCGAACTCGACTGGGACGTCATCGCGGACCTCGTCGAGGACGCCTATCGGGTGATTGCCCCGAAGGCGCTGGTCGCGCAACTCGGCGACTCGAGTTGCCGACCAGGCTGACCTGGCCCACGCTTCCGCGCATGGCGACTTGTGACGTCTGTGGCAACGAGTACTGGATGGCCTTCGAGGTGCGCACCGTCGGCGGCGGCGTGCACACGTTCGACAGCTTCGAGTGCGCGATCCAACGCCTCGCTCCGCGCTGCGAGCACTGCGACTGCCGGGTGATCGGGCACGGCGTGGAGGTGGAGGGCCGCTTCTTCTGCTGCGCCCACTGCGCGCGCTCGGCGTCCAACGACCTGGGCGCGCAGATCCGCGACACCGTGGGCGCGCATCCGGGCTAGGAGAGCACCAGATCCAGGCTGAGAGGCACGGGCGGCGGCAGTTCGTCCGTGCCCACCCGGAACGCCTCCAGCAGGTAGGCGACCAGGCGTTGCGACGCGGCCACCGCCATCTCCACCGGCAAGCCCGCGAGCCCCGAGTTGGCCAGGAGCACCAACGTGAGGTCGTGCGGCGAGAAGTCCGCGCGCAGCCGCCCACCGGCCTTGGCACGCTCCACCAGTTCGCTGAAGCACTGCCACGTCCGTTCCCGCACCTCGGAGTGCATCTCGGGGAACGTCGCGACGAACGCGGCCGTGAACCCGCGGTCGGTCGCCTGCAGCAGGCACACCTTCTCGATCACCGTGCGGAAGCCGCGCCACGGGTCCGCATCCGCCAGCGCCTCCTCGATCACGGCCTGGCACACCGAGAACTGCTCGGCGAAGGCCTCCAGGACCAGCGACTCCTTGGTGGGGAAACGTCGGTACAACGTCGCGACACCAACGCCTGCCCGGCGCGCGATCGCCGCCATCGGCACCTCCAGGCCGCGCTCGGCGAACAACTCCTGGGCGACGGTCAGCACCCGCGCACGGTTTTCCCGGGCGTCGGCGCGCAACTGAGACTTCGCGGTGGTCATTTCTTCTCACTTCGGGCGAAGTGGACGGGGGTCTCCACTTACCAGGCTACGGTGGATCTCATGGATTTCAAGGGACCGTGGGTGCGCCGCATGAACAAGATGATGGTCGGCCTGCGTGACGCGCCGCTGGTCGGCAAGCTCGTGCGCAAGGGGATCACCGTCGTGTCGTACACGGGGCGGAAGTCGGGCCGCACGTTCTCCACACCCGTTGGCTACCAACGGAAAGGCGATGTCGTCAGCATCGAGGTGATGATGCCGGACGCCAAGACGTGGTGGCGCAACTTCAGCGGCGAGGGCGGACCGCTCACCCTCGATCTCGATGGCGGGCCACAGACCGGACACGCGACATCGCACCGTGACGACAAAGGCCGCGTCACGGTGCGAGTGAAGTTGTAGAAACCCTTACGTGGCAAGGCGGCGACGTTCCAGCATCGCCGCCACCAGGTAGGCGCCGCCGCCCAGCACCGCCAGCACGCCGAACAGTCCCGGCGCGGGCACGAAGAGCGAAGCCGCTGCGACCAACGCCAGGAACGTCCCCAGGTTGTAGTGCAACGCGTTGCGGCGCACGGCTCCTTCGGCGATGTAGATCAGGCCGACCACGATCGTCGACCCCGCCGGCCAGAGCACGGTCTGCAGCTCGGGCTTCTCGAACACGGTGCTCAGCCCGGTTATCGCCAGCCCCAGCGCCACGAACCCGGTCACCCAGGCGGTGCCGACGAGTTTCTCGGCACGGCGCCGATCTGGCGAAGCCGTGCGTTGGACGTGCAACGACACCCTCGTGGCCAGGATCGTGCCGACGACGAGCCCGCCACCGAGGAGTCCGATCGGCAGCCACGAAGGCATGACCAGGGCGCCGGACCTGGACAGCAGCGCGGCACCGTGGCCGAAGACGTAGGCGAACGCGAAGCCGAGGTAGGCGGCGATCATGGCGAGACCTCCAGAGATGTGAGCAGGCGCGAGGTGACTGCGGAGAGCTGAGCTGTGCGGCGGCTGGAAGCCCATTGGTGGGCGAGGCCGTGCAGGCCCAGCCAGAGCACGGTGTTGCCCTCGAACAACCGGACAGCAGGTTCTGCGAGGTCGGCCGCACCGAACATCACGCGGTAGCGGCGAGGGTGTCGCACAGCGAAGTCCCGGTAGGCGAGGCCTGCCGCATGGACGTCGGGAGCATCGAGGACAACGGCGGAGAGTTCGGCGAAAGCGTTGCGGCACACGGCCAGCAGGATCGCCGGTGCGTCGGGGAAGTGCTGGTAGATCGACGAGGTGGGGAGATCCGCCTCGCGGGACACGGCCCGTACCGTCACGGCGTGGTCCCGGTCGACCAGAGCGGTCGCCGCCGTGACGATGAGCTGCCTCACGACTCAGGGACGATGACGACCTTGCCCAGAACGGTCCGTGACTCGGCCAGCGCAAGAGCGGAAGCGGTCTCGGACAACGGGATCCGCGCGGCGATCTGCGGCGTCAGCGCACCGGCACCGACCAGCCGCAGCACCTGAGTGAGGTCCTCGGCCAGGCGGGCGCGGAACGCGGCGGGACGGAAACGCTTGCCGGCCCAGAAGTTGTAGAAGCCCGCGCGCTTGCCGTTGGGCAGGAAGTTCCACAGGAGCAGGCGCCCGAACAGCTTCAGCACCGGAAGCATCGCGTTGCCCTGCTCGTCCTTCGTCGCGGCCGAGCCGTAGTTGACCAGGCAGCCACCCCGGCGCAGCAGCTTCCACGACTCCTGCAGCCCCGCGCCGCCGACGTGGTCGAACACCGCGTCCACACCGTCGGGCGCGATCTCGCGAATCCGGGAGTACAGAGCAGGGTCGCGGTAGTCGACCGGAATCGCGCCGAGTTCGCGCACGGCGTCGTGGTGACGGGGCGAGGCCGTGCCGATCACCTTGATGCCCGCGTGACGAGCCAGCTGAACCAACGTCGAGCCCACGCCACCGTTGGCGCCCAGCACGACGATCGTGTCACCGCGCTTGACCTTCGCGGTCCGGTACATCATCTGCCACGCCGTGACTCCGTTGACCACAACGGTTTCCGCGGCGGCCGCGTCCACCCCGTCCGGCACGGGCACCAGGTCGGCTGCCTCGACGATCAGGTGGCTGGCCCACCCGCCGACCTTGGTGACCACGGCGAACCGGTGCAGCTCGAGTGCGGGATCCACGCCAGGCCCGACCGCCACGACCGTGCCGACCACGTCGTAACCGGGCACGAACGGGAACGGCGGCTGGTCGAAGTACTTTCCCAGGCGCATCTGCTGCTCCGCGAACGAGACGCCGGTGGCGTCCATGCGCAGGACGACCTGGCCATGAGCCGGCGCGGGCAGCTCCCTGACCTGCACCTGCAGGCCGTCGGGCTCGACGATGCCCGGCAGGACGATCTCGGTGGTGGTGGCGATGGTGGCGTTCATCTGATGGCTCCTCAGGTCTCGTGCTGACAGACGTAAGCTAACGCCCGTTAGTCTACGAACGCAAGACCTAACACCGATAAACTTTCAGGTGTATGGTTACAGCCGTGACGAGCACAGAACCGCGCAGGCGCAACCGTCGAGGTGAGGGCGGCAAGCTGCGGGAAGAGATCATCGCCGCGGCCGTGGCCCTGCTGGACGAGGGCGGCGACGAACGCGCGGTCACGCTCCGCTCGGTCGCACGCAAGGCGGGAATCGCCGCGCCGTCGATCTACGCGCACTTCGCGGACCAGCCGTCGATCATGCTGGCCGTCGTCCAGCAGGAGATGGACCGTCTGGCCGTGACCCTGCGCGAGGCCGACGAGAACGCGGGCACGGACGCGCGCGCACGGCTGTTCGCCGTCTGCCACGCGTACCTGGACCTCGCCCAGAAACATCCGCAGCGCTACCGGATCATGTTCGGTGGCCTGTGGACGCCGACCGTGGACGACACCTCGATCACCGACGACGACCTGGAGTCACTGGGCGCGAAGGCCCTGACGTTGATCGCCGAGGTGCTCGGCGAGTGTGTGGCACAGGGGATCGCGCACGGCAGCGACGACCTCTACGGCGACGCGGTCGCGTTGTGGCTGGGGCTGCACGGTCTTGCGCACCAACGAGCCGTGGTGCGCAAGATGCCAGGCCCGTCCGACGTGGCGGAACGGCTGATCACCGCGCTGGCGCACCTGAAGTCAGGGAGCCTCGAACAGCGTTGACACCGACTCGCCGACGTTGATCCGCCGCATGGCCTCGGCCATCGCCGGCGCGATCGACAGCACCTTCAACTTCGGCACGACCTTCTCGGCCGGAATCGGCACGGTGTTGGTGGCGACGATCTCCAACACGTCGTCGAAAGCTTGGAGCCGCTCCAAGGCGCCGGACGAGAACAGCCCGTGCGTGCAGGCGACCCGAATCGGCCCGGCCCCGCGCTCCCGCAGCTTGTCCAGCAGCTCGATCACGGTCGACCCCTTGGCGATCTCGTCGTCCAGCACGATCACATCGCGCCCGGCGACATCACCGATCACCGTCGAGATCTGCACCTTGTCGTCCGCGAACCGCTGCTTCGCCCCAGCCGCGACGGGAAGCCCCAGGATCCGCGCGAAGTGCGCCGCCTCTTTGGCGTTCCCCAGATCCGGTGACACCACAACCGTGTTCGACAGGTCGTAGGCAGAAAAGTGCGCGGCCAGCTCACGAAGAGCGTGCAGGTGATCAACGGGCACCGAGAAGAACCCGTGCACCTGCGGCGAGTGCAACGTCATCGCCAGCACCCGTGAGGCACCGGCCGCGACCATCAGATCGGCGACCAGCCGTCCGCCGATCGAGATCCGTGGCGCGTCCTTCTTGTCCGAGCGCGCATACGCGTAGTGCGGCAGCACAACGGTCGTGCGCGCAGCCGACGCGCCACGGGCAGCGTCCAGCATCAGCAGAAGTTCGACGAGGTGTTCCTGCACCGGCGGCACCAGTGGCTGGATCAGGAACACGTCCCGCTCCCGGCAGTTCGCCTGCAGCTGCACCTCGAGGCAGTCGTTGGCGAACCGCGTCAGGCGGCTGGGTGACAGTTCCACGCCGAGGTGACCACAGATCTCGGCGGCGAGTGAGGGATGGGCAGAACCACTGAAGACAGCGATGTCACGCACACCCCGAAACCTAGTCGACGACCAGGACCAGCTTGCCGTCCTGGAAGAACGGGGTGAGGTTCCCGCGCGTGTCGACCGTGTGGGTGCCGCGCGGTAAAACGGCCTCTATAGCCGTGAACGCGAGGATGTCCGACACGCCGTGACGCCCGCGCAACGACCGTTGGCCCTGGAACCGCAGAGCGCGCCCCTCGCGGCGGTACTGATGGGCCTCAGCAGCAACGGAGGCGCCTACTCGCAGCGCCTCCGGTCCTACCAAACGCCCTGATGACGCACCGCGCACCGCCACGCCGAAGCCCTGCTGGACCAGTGAGTTCACCACTGCGTCCGACGGAGGCACCGGAACCAGGAAGGACATCGCGTAGTGCGACTCGACCTCGTGCACCACGACGGTTCGCGCCGTGGTCAGCAAGGTGTCGTGCAGCTCCAGCGCGATCTTCTCCGCTTCCCAGCGGTTCTCGTATCCGGCGTCGACGCCGACGAAGGTGCTGGTCACCTGACCTCCACGAAGATCGGGTTGGTGTAGCACCACAGGTCCTCCCACGGGTTCGCGGCTCCCGGAGTGTCCGCCTGCGGTTCGAACGCGCCACGGTTGCCGTCGGTTCCGCGCAATCGGAGGTAAAAAGGCTCCCGGACGTTGCGGAACGTGTGCGTGAAGACCGCATAGTGCCAGCGCGGCTCGTAAGATCGCTCGACCTTCACCTGTGGCGTGGACAACGTTTCGGATGCCGCTCGACCGGTTACCGCACCCTTGATGACGTCCAGACGGCGCAACCGGGGGATGAACCCGGCACTGTTCGGACGAGTCGCCAAACGTGCCTTGACCAGCACTGTCATGTCGGATCCACGCCGCACCCGCAGCCGCTCGCCCAGCGTCGCGGATCCGCCGGATGCGTAAACGTGGAACTGCAGATCATCGACCAGTCCACCGTGCGAAACCCATGCCCGACCGGCCCGCAGACCCTCCATCACCGCGCCGCGGGTCCGGCGGGTCGCGCCCACCACCGTCTTCGAGAATTCACCCGGGAAGAAGTCGACGTACGGCGGCAGCACCTGCGGCGGGCCGGCGTCGAGCGGGTCGAGGTGCTTGCCGAAGAGGTCGAACTGGTTGCCCGGCTCCGGCACGCGGACGACCGTGTCGCGCGAGTTGAAGTGCGAGTCGGAGTTCGACGTGATCCACCAGCCGAGGCCCTCGGCGAGCAGCGAGTCCCAGACACCGCCGACCTTGGCCGTCATCCAGTCGAAGCCGCCGTAGGTCTTGTAGGCCTCGGGCGGGTACGGCGCGTAGGAGTTCGAGCCGGGGCTGTTCGCGTAGCCGCCGCGGTGGCCGCCGGGACCGCGCAACGGGTCGCCGTCGCCCTGCGCGCCGGGTGCGCCCTCCATGCCGACAACGATGTCCGGAGCCAGGTCGCGCATGTTCCGCAGCTCGTGAGGAGCCACGCGGCCGTTGCGCATCGGGTGGTTCACGAACACCAGTGCGGACTTCATCGTGCCGTTGCGGATCTTGGTCTGGAGCCAGCGGATCGCGTCCAGCGCCTTCTGCTCGTTGGCCGGGTTCGACGCCTCCTGGCCGTTGAGCCGCCAGTCGAACTGCCGCTCGAAGTCGCGCAGCACACCTGCCTCGTCACGGCAGTCCTCGAAGAAGAGCGTCGCGTGCTCGGCGCCGGGGACGTTCCACTCCATGCCGTGCCACAGCAGCAGTTGCGGGAACTTGCGCTGTGCCTTCCTGATGTCGGCCGCCGTCGCCTCGACGGAATGCGCCTCGTGCGACGCGTGCCCGTGGTCGGTGATCACGAGCCAGTCGGTGCCGTGCCGCAACGCGCCGCGGATCTGCTGCTCGATCGTGTACATGCCGTCGTACGAGTACTGCGTGTGCGCGTGGTGGTCGCCGGTGAGCCACTGAAGGCGGCTCGACGAACCGTGTGCGGACGCGGGTCGCACGCCCAACGCACCGGTGACGCCCAACACACCTGCACCCTGCAAGAACCGTCTGCGGGCAACTTCGGACACGGCTGAGCCTCCACGGCGACTGGTCGGGGTGCGAGGAGGCTAGACCGATCGGGTGAGACGCAGGTAGCCGCTGAATGGCTTCCGGAAGAACACCTTTCCGCCAGGAACGAGAAGGATTCAGATCGGGAGCAGGTCCACCCAGTCCAGGAACGGCAGCGCGCCGGTGGCCTGCAACGCCGCCAGCCCGAGCCACACCGACAAGATCGTGACGACGGGTCCGACGATCGCCAGCTCGACCACGCCGCCGGTCTTCATCCGCAGGATCTTAGGCGGCGCCACCGGGAACCACGTCTTGCCCATGATCGGGATCGGCCACAGCATCGGGCAGCCCTGCTCGGTGATCGCGTCACCGACGTAGTGCGCGAAACAGCCGACGCCGACCGCGATGCCGCACGCCGCGGCGGACGCGTTCGTCTGCGAGGTCCACGCGATCATCGCCCACGTGATCCCCGCGGAGACCAAGGTGATCATCAACGCGTCCTGCTTCGGGTTCCAGTCGTTCAGGATCCCGCGCACCGCGAGGCCGGCGAACACGAACATCAGCACCGGCAGCGCCCACTTCTGGCTGTTCTGCACGACAGCGGTGGTGAAGACGGCGGCGAGCAACGCGAAAACGAGCGTGTGCGTGAGACCGCGATGTCCGCCGTCTCGGTTGGAATCCTTCTTCAGGCGTGTCGTCCGGTAAACGAAGCTGCTCACCACGTTGATGCCCGCCGACAGCCCGCCGCTCAGTGCTCCGAACGTGCGCGAGATGGTCGATCCGGGGTGGTCGAGATCGGGCAGAAGTGCCGCTCCGGTGGCGAGAACCGCGCCAACGGCCCAGCTCTGCGGGGAAAGGTGGCCGATCGGGTGACTCGACGCGAGGGCGGTGACGGCGCTCCAGGCGAGCAGCCCGCTCATCGCATGTGTTGGCCCAGTTGACACTTACGCCCCTTCTGATGATCACCCGACGGTGAAAACAGTAGCTGCCGGTATCAGGTGTCCGAACCAGAACTCCATATCTCCGGACAACCAACTCCCTTGAAGGAGCACGGACATGGCGCAGGTTTGGCTCATCACCGGCAGTTCCCGTGGTATCGGCCGCAAGACCGCGGAAGCTGTTCTCGCCGCCGGACACCAGCTCGTCGCGACCGCACGCAACCCGCGCGATCTCGACGACCTCGTCTCTCAACACGGCGACCGGGTCAGATCTGTTGCACTGGATGTGCGTGATGCCGGACAAGCCAGGGAGGCCGTGGCCACCGCGGTCCGCGAGTTCGGCCGGCTCGACGTCGTCGTGAACAACGCGGGCGCCGGTCGCGTCACGTCGATCGAGGAGTGCTCGGAGGCCGACTTCCGCGACCAGCTGGAGATCAACCTCATGGGCGTCGTGAACGTCACCAAGGCCGCGCTGCCGGTCCTGCGCGCCCAGCGGTCCGGCCACTTCCTGCAGATCGGCTCCACCGCGGGCCACACCGCGTTCGGCGGCGGGCTCGCGCCCTACGTGATGGCGAAGTACGCGCTGCGCGGCTTCACGGAGTCGCTGGCCGCCGAGTGCGCGCAGTTCGGGGTCAGGGCGACGATCGTCGAGTGCGGCGGGTTCCAGACGGACTGGACCGGCCCCTCTCTGGTGGTGACCGAGCCGGGAGAGGACTACGTTCCGTCTGTCGGGGCACTGCTCGACATGATGCGTGGTGCGTACGGCAACATGCCTGGTGATCCGGCCAGGGCCGCACGGGTCATGCTCGACGTGGTAGCCATGGACGAGCCTCCGCTGAGTCTGCTGCTGGGCAGCGACGCGGTGGACATGGTGCGCATGGCGGACCAGGCACGAAACGCTGAAATCGACAAGTGGGAGCACGTGAGCCGCTCGACGGACTACGACTCTGAACCGGTGTAACCAGGGTCGCAGGCACACCTCGGCGGTTTACCAGTACGCTTGTCTTGCTTGCATCGTCGCGAGAGGAGCGCCCGGAGTTATGGGCAAGATCAAGGTTCAGGGCACCGTCGTCGAGCTCGACGGCGACGAGATGACCCGGATCATCTGGCAGTTCATCAAGGACAAGCTGATCCACCCGTACCTGGACGTCACCCTTGAGTACTACGACCTGGGCATCGAGCACCGGGACGCTACTGACGACCAGGTCACCATCGACGCCGCCAACGCCATCAAGAAGCACGGCGTCGGCGTCAAGTGCGCCACGATCACGCCGGACGAGGCGCGCGTCGAGGAGTTCGGCCTGAAGAAGATGTGGGTCTCGCCGAACGGCACGATCCGCAACATCCTCGGCGGTGTCGTCTTCCGCGAGCCGATCATCATCTCGAACGTCCCGCGCCTGGTCCCGGGCTGGACGAAGCCGATCATCATCGGCCGTCACGCGCACGGTGACCAGTACAAGGCCACCAACTTCAAGGTGCCCGGCGCCGGCAAGCTCACGATCACGTTCCAGCCGGAAGACGGCTCGGAGCCGATCGAGCACGTCGTCACCGAGTTCCCGGCGGAGGGCGGTGTGGCGATGGGCATGTACAACTACAACAAGTCCATCGAGGACTTCGCCCGCGCCTCGTTCTCCTACGGCCTGCAGCGGGGCTACCCCGTCTACATGTCGACGAAGAACACGATCCTGAAGGCCTACGACGGCGCCTTCAAGGACATCTTCCAGCGTGTGTTCGAGGAGGAGTTCAAGGCGGAGTTCGACGCCAAGGGCCTCACCTACGAGCACCGCCTCATCGACGACATGGTCGCCGCGGCCATGAAGTGGGAGGGCGGCTACGTCTGGGCGTGCAAGAACTACGACGGTGACGTCCAGTCCGACACGGTCGCGCAGGGCTTCGGCTCGCTCGGCCTCATGACGTCGGTCCTGATGACGCCGGACGGCAAGACGGTCGAGGCCGAGGCCGCGCACGGCACCGTGACGCGTCACTTCCGCCAGCACCAGGCCGGCAAGCCGACCTCCACGAACCCCATCGCGTCGATCTTCGCGTGGACCCGTGGCCTCATGCACCGCGGCAAGCTGGACAACACCCCCGAGGTGATCCGCTTCGCCGAGGCGCTCGAGGAGGTCGTGATCGAGACCGTCGAGGCCGGTCAGATGACCAAGGACCTGGCGCTGCTCGTCGGCCCGGACCAGGCGTGGCTGACCACCGAGGACTTCCTCGGCGCGCTCGACGAGAACCTCAAGAAGAAGATGGCGTCGTTCTGACGTTCGCCTGATTCGTGTACGTCCGAAGGCCACCCCGGTCACGCCGGGGTGGCCTTTCTCGTCGGGCGTCACCCGGTCGGTTCCTCTTGCGGGTGGTTGCCGCCGCCGAGCCGTCCACACCGGCCCTTCAGCCGATATATCTGCAGCTCCAGGGCAGTTGCGGTGTTCGGAGGCGGCGATGTTGGGTGTTCCGGTCAGGGGACTGATCGTGATTGGCGTGCTCGGGGTCGCCGGGGTGATGTACCTCGCGAGCGGCGGCAAGCCGATGGGCAGCGACAAGGGCTCGCAGATCTGCAAGATCACGGTGACCGCGGACATCCTCAACGTCCGGTCCGGGCCCGGTGACATGCAGCCGATCGTCTCGACGATGCAGCGCGACGCCGTCACGGACGCTCAGGGGCGCGTCGAGAACGGGTACCGGATGCTGAGCGACCGGCGCTGGGTGAGCTCGCAGTTCGTCGCGTTGACGAGCGACTCCAACTGCACGTGAGGGACGCTCCGAAATTCCAGGCGTTTCCCAGCGCGGAAAGCTCTTTCCACCTCGGGCGGCCCTCCATAGGATTGATCCGGCTGGACTAGGCAGAACGGCCCTCGAACGCGCCGCCACGTGTTCTAACTGCGTGTGGCGAAGGGACGTGTCCGGGTGGCGGTCGCGAGTTCCGTGGTGTCCGACCGCGGGCGTGAGCTGACGGCGGTCCGGCGGGCTCTCGACGAGGCGGCCCTGGGCGTGCCGTCGGTGGTGTGCGTCGAGGGCCGCGTGGGCATGGGGAAGACGTCGCTGCTGGCCGAGACCGTGCGGATGGCTCGCGATCTGGGCTTCGCGGTGTTCCGGGCGCAGTGTTCGGTGTCGGAGTCCGGGTTCCGGTTCGGGGTGGTCGCGCAGCTCTTCGAGAGCGAGGCCGACGAGATCCTCGACGGTGACGTGGACCAGGCCGCGATGCACCGGCTGCACCGGCTGGTCCGCGAGGTTTCGATCGGTTCACCGGTGCTGCTGGCCGTGGACGACGTCGAGCACGCCGACGTGCCGTCGTTGAACTTCCTGTCCTACCTGCGAAGACGGTTGGGCGAGCTGCCCGTGGCCGTGGTGGTGACGCGGGGCCTCGCTCTCGACGCGACGCCGTTGCTGCGCGAGGTGGTCGGGGATGCTCAGCGGGTCCGGCTCGCCGGTCTCGACCAGCCGGCGTGCGGCCGGTTCCTGCGGACGATCTTCACTTCCGGTGTCACGGACGAGGTCGTCGCCGACTGGCGCGTGGCCACCCGCGGCAACCCGTATCTCCTGGGTCTGCGCCGTCGCGATCTCGGGGAACGGTCCGGCGAACTGGTGGCCCGGTTCGCGCAGGCCGGTCCGCAGGTGGTGGCGCTGGCGCGGTCGTTCGCGGTGCTCGGTGACGCTGATCTGGCGTTGGCGGGTGCGGCGGCGGGTCTGGGGCCGCGAGAGGCAGTGGAGGCGTCACGGGCGTTGAGCGGCTTGGGTTTCGCGGGTGTGCCGATGGTGCTGACGACGTTGGCGCAGAGCACGACCGCGTTGGACCGGGCGGCGATCCACGCTCGTGCGGCGCGGTTCCGGCACGACGACCAGGCACCGGTCGACGACGTGGCGGCGCATCTGCTGGAGGCCGCGCCGATCGGTGAGGACTGGGTGCGGGACGTGCTGCGCATCGCGGCCCGGCGGTCCACTTCGGACGTCGCGATCGCCTGTCTGCGCAGGCTTCTGCGCGAACCGCTGCCGGACGACCTGCGCGGCGAGGTGCTGGTCGAGCTGAGCGAGGCGCAGTCGCTCGTCGATCCCGGGGCGGCGATCGCGTCGTTGAACAAGGCCGCGAGCGCGTCGATGGACGTGCTGGCCGAGGGGCGGATGGCGTTGCTGCTCGCCTACGACCTGGCCGGGCGGCGGATGTACCGGGACGCGGTGGCGAAGGTCGAGTCGGTGGTCGCACGGGTGTCGGGTGTCGACGCGGATCTGGCGCAGCGGCTGGATTTGTACGCGTTGTCGCTCGGGCTGGAGGAGTCGTTCTTCTCCGGTGAGGTGGAGACGCGGATCGCCCGGTTGAGCGGCTCGCGGATGACGTCGGCGCGCAACGAGCGGTTCCTGAACACGGTGCTGGCGTATCGCGGCGCGATGATCGGCGCGAACCTCGGGGAGACGCGGCGGCGGGTGCGGGCGTCGTTGCCGCTGCACATCGGGCGCGACCTGATCGACCAGTTCTCGTTCGCGCACCTGATCGTGGCGCTGATCGGCATCGACGAGTACGAGCAGGCGGACCGGCAGTGCGACGAGGCGTTGCGGGTGACGGCCGAACGCGATCTGGCCGTGTGTGCGGCGTTGGTGCAGGGGCTGCGGTGTCACGTGGCGCGGCGGCTCGGGGCGTTGCCTTCCGCGGAACAGCACGGCATGACGTCGCTGGAGAAGCTGGATGCGTTGGGGGCCAACCAGGACGGCAACGTGGTGGTTGCCGTCGCCGGGCTGGTCGGCGCGTGGGTGGACACCGGCGACACGGCGTCGGCGCTGCGGCTCGTGCGTGACCGCGAGCTCGACGGCGATCTGCCCGAATACACGCACTACCACGCACTTCTGCACCAGCGCGGCCGTCTGCGCATGGCTCTGGGCGACCCGGCCTCCGCTCTGCGTGACCACCTCGACTGCGGCCGCCGGATGGAACGCCGTGGGGCTCGTAATCCGTCGTTGCAGCCGTGGCGCTCGCACGCGGCGTTGGCGCACATGGCGTTGGGGGAGCGGGATCAGGCTCTCCGCCTGGCCGCGCAGGAGCTGGAACTGGCGCGCGACTGGGGACTCGCCGTGCCGATCGGTGTGGCGCTGCGGGTTTCCGGTGTCGTGACGGGGAGTGTGGCTCTGCTGGAGGAGGCCGTGACGATGTTGCGGACTTCCCCGGCGCGCCTCGAGCTCGCGCGGGCGTTGGTCGACTGGGGCGTCGCGCTGCGTGCGTACGGGCGCGGCCCGGAAGCCCTGGCGGCGTTGCGGCAGGGCCACGAGGTGGCGAAGAGATGCGGCGCGATCCCGTTGATGGGCGTGGCGGCACGGGAGCTGCGCGCGGCGGGAGGACGTCCGGCCCGCACGCCGTCGGGTTCGGTCCTGACCGCGCAGGAGGACCACATCGTGCGCCGGGCCGTGCTGGGCCTGACCAACCGGCAAATCGCGGCGGAACTGTTCGTCACGCCACGAGCCGTTGAACTTCATTTGACGCGTGCGTATCGAAAACTCGGAATTTCCGGTCGGCGCGATCTGGCCGCGGCATTGGAAAAGGCCGGCGTGTGAGACCGGCCTTTTCCGCTTGGGGTGTTACTTGATGACGATGATGCCCGACGCGACGATCTTGCCGTCGATCTTCTTGCCGTTGACGCTGACGGACCCGCCGATCTTCAGCTCGCCGGACACGACCGTTTTCTTGAGGTCGTAGTCCACGTCCACCGTCGTGGAGGCGTCGACGCGCACCTTGATGGACTTGCCCTTGACGACCGCGACGACCTCGCCGGTCACGTTCGCCGAAGCCTCGGCCGACTGGCTGCTGGCCGGCGCGGCGACGGCCTGGGCGGCACCACCGACGAGCACGGCGGTGGCGGCGAGACCGACGAGAACACCCTTGATCGCGTTCATTTCTTCTCCTTGATGCTTTTCACTGCTTTGGGGAGATTTCCTGGGCCCGTGGAAAATCTGGCCCATCGCGATCCGCACGCTCAAGAGGTGGCTCCGAAGAATTCGTGTTCACCGAAGTGCGGGTTTGCATTGGTCAACGACTTCGGTGGCGTGTGGCAAACTTGCGGGCATGCTGCGGAACATGTTTCGGTGGGGCCGGGGTAGGGCTGTCACGCAGTGCTCCTGCGTACCCGAGTGGCAGGGCCTCTACACCGAACTGGACGGCCAGCGCCAGCTCGCCCTGCCCCGCGACGAGATGGCCACGATCGTCGGCTATCTCGACCTGACGGCACACTGCGCGGGCTGCGGCGCGGAGTACCCGAAGCCCTGGGGACTGGCCTCTCGGTAGGCTCCTCCGTCGTGCTCACGGTCTCCACGATCAACGTCAACGGTCTGCGCGCTGCTGCCAAGAAGGGCTACCTCTCGTGGCTTGAGGCAACTTCTGCTGATGTGGTGTGCCTGCAGGAAGTCCGCGCCGAACCGTCCGAGCTCTCTCCCGAGGTCCACTCACCCGCCGGCTGGCACGGCGTCTACGCCCCGTCGTCGTTGAAGGGCCGCGCGGGCGTGGGTGTGCTCTCGCGCGTTGAACCGACGTCGGTGCGCATCGGCTTCGGCACCGCGGAGTTCGAGTCTTCCGGCCGCTACGTGGAGATCGAGCTGCCGGACGTCGTAGTGGCGTCCCTGTACCTGCCCTCCGGCGACGTCGGCACCGAGAAGCAGGACGAGAAGGACCGCTTCATGGCGGCCTTCCTGCCGTACCTGGTGTCACTGCGGGAGAAGGCGGCCGTGTCGGGCCGTGAGGTGCTCGTGTGTGGTGACTGGAACATCGCCCACCAGCAGTCGGACCTGAAGGCCTGGAAGACGAACCAGAAGTCGTCCGGCTTCCTGCCCTACGAGCGCGAGTGGATGTCGTCCGTCTTCTCCTCCGGCTACACGGACGTGATGCGCTCGCTGCACCCCGAGGCCGTCGGGCCGTACTCGTGGTGGTCGTACCGCGGCAAGGCCTTCGACAACGACTCGGGCTGGCGCATCGACTACCAGGTGGCCACCGACGGGTTGGCGGCTCGGGCTCAGTCCGCGGTCGTCGAACGTGCGGCCACCTATCAGGAACGATGGTCTGATCATGCTCCCGTGACGTGCACGTTCGACTACCCCAAGGCTTAGCCTGCCGACATGGGTTCTCTGTGGTCAGCCCTCATTGGTGCTCTAGCCGCTCTGATTGGCGTGTGGGTGACCCAGGCCCTCACCAACCAACGTGAATTCCAACGTGATCAACTCAAGTGGTCTCAAGAGCGTCAACAGCGCGAGTTGGACAGCCAGAGGGCAGCCTTCGCTGCGTGCCTGTTGGCGTTCGACAAGTGGCACACCGAAGCTTATGTACTTTCCATGCACCTTCTGAACAGTGCCTTCCGAAGGGGCGATGCGAGCAAATTTCCCGAGCTTGAAGAGGCGTCGAGAAGTGGTCTCGTCGCGGTGGAGCTTGTGTGCTCAGATGAGGCGATCGAAGCTACGCGTAAGGCGCTGTCGGCGGTATTTGGCATGAGTTTCGCTGTGAAGATGGTTGACAGCAGTGCCCGGCACGACGGGAAGGTTGACGACGGCTTGCGTCATCAAGCTAACGAGGCGGCTTCAAGAGCCACTGATGCGATGGCCGACCTACGAAAGGTCTACCGCACCGAACTGGCCAAGCTGACTGCTGAACCTGTTGTGCTGCCTCACAAACCTCGCAAGACGTTGAGCTTGCCGTGGCGCAAGTCTGCCTAGACCAAAGAATCATCCAGGCGTATGCGGTGTGCAAAATCAGACATCGGCTGGCGCATCGACTACCAGGTGGCCACCGACTCGTTGGCGGCTCGGGCTCAGTCCGCGGTCGTCGAACGTGCGGCCACGTACGCCGAGCGCTGGTCGGACCACGCTCCCGTCACCGTCGTCTACGCCGACTGACCCAGCCCGACCAGCCTTTATCGCTCTTGTCCCCCGCCTGACGGCTCGATTTCACCTGCCAGCTCCCCGAATCTGAACATGATTCACCATCGCTGAGATTCGGGGGCGGCTCATGACGGGGTTCAACCGGCGCACCTTCCTGACGGCCATGGGTGTGGGAGTGGCGGGCATCCCGTTGCTCGACCGCCAAGCGTTTGCGTCCACGGCGGGCACCACGCTCGACGTCACGGCCGCGCCGATCGGCACCAGCGGCTACCGCAGGCTCGCGGCCGGGCCGGGCTGGCCGACCGTCGTGCGCAGCGATCTCGTCCAGGCCAAGGCGGGTCGTGAGGCCAGGCGCAGCGCGCTGACCAGCTTCGTGCAGTTCAGCGACATGCACATCTGCGACGCCCAGAGCCCGCTGCGGTTCGAGTACCTGCACCCGGTCATGGGTTCCAGCGCGCACCGGCCGCAGGAGGCGCTCACCGCGCAGGGCTCCACGTCGCTGGTCCGCAGGGTCAACGCCGTCAGGAACGGCCCGCTGACCGGCAGGCCCTTCGACTTCCTCATGACGACCGGCGACAACACCGACAACCACGAGAACGTCGAGCTCGACTGGTTCCTCGCGATCCTCAACGGCGGCCGGATCACGCCCAACACGGGCGACGGCGGGTACGAGGGCGTGCAGAACGCGGGCATCAGGACGTACTGGCAGCCGGACATGGCCGGCGCGGACGACTACAAGGCCGCGGGCTTCCCACAGCTCAGCGGACTGCTCGACGCCGCCGTGCGGGAGTTCGCCAGCCCCGGCGTCAACGTTCCCTGGTTCTCCACGATCGGCAACCACGACGACAGCGTGGTCGGCGCGCTGCCGGACGGGCTGCTCGACAGCTGGTACACCGGCCGCAAGAAGATCGTCGGGTTCGGCGACCCCGTGCAGAACGCCAAGGTCGCGCAGGCCTTCAACGATCCGAAGGCGATCCCCGAGGCACTCGCCATCCTCACGAGCGGGAGCGGCGTCGTCCGGACCGTCACGCCGGACAGCCGCCGACGACTGTTCGACACCGGTGAGTTCGTGCGCAAGCATTTGCCGTCGGGCGGCCACGGCTACACCGACGCCAACGCGGACGGCGTCGACGTCTTCTACACGTTCCGCATGGCACCCGGCGTGACCGGCATCAGCATGGACACGACGAACCTCGCGGGCTTCTCGGAAGGCTCGATCGGGCTGCACCAGCTCAACTGGATCGAGAAGACCCTCAAGCGCAACAGTTCGCTCTACTACGACTGGCTCGGACGCCCCACACGGCAGAGCGTCACCGACGAGCTGTTCGTCCTGTTCAGCCACCACACGTCCAAGACCATGGGCAATGTGCTGCCGGACCGGCGCAGGCCGCTGGACCCGCGCATGAACGGCGACGCGCTCGTCGACCTGCTGCACCGGTTCCCGAACGTGCTGGCGTGGGTCAACGGGCACACGCACCGCAACGTGATCACGCCGCACCGGCACGACACGGCGTCCCGGAGCTTCTGGGAGATCAACACCGCCGCGCACGTCGACTACCCGCAGCACGCCCGCGTCATCGAGGTCGCGGACAACGGGGACGGCACGTTGTCGCTGTTCACGACGTTGCTCGAAGCCGACGCGCCGTATCAGGTGGACTACGACGACAGGTCTGACACGGCGCTCGCGAGCCTGTGCCGGGAGTTCACCTACAACGACATCCACTCGCGCACGAACCCGCTCGGCACGCCGCTGGACCGGAACACGGAACTGCTGGTCAGCGTGCGCTGACGAGATCCTTCCCACACCCTGATCGCGGTGATCAGGAATTTCGGCGGCCTAAGGTCGTTGACGTGGCAGTGGACATCTCGCTAATCCCACCGCAGCCCCGGCCGAGCGCGGCGGCCATGCGTCGTGCGCTGCGCCGGGCCGCAGACGGTGCCGTGCTCGACGCGACCGAGGCGGCCGTGTTGCTGCACGCGCGCGAGGACGACCTGGAGGCGCTGTTGATAGCGGCGGGCAAGGTGCGTGACGCGCACCTGCTCGCGGAGGGGCGTCCCGGTGTCGTCACGTACAGCCGGTCGGTGTTCATCCCGCTGACCAGGCTGTGCCGCGACCGGTGTCACTACTGCACCTTCGCGACCGTGCCGCACAAGCTGCCCGCCGCGTTCCTGGAACGCGACGAGGTGCTGGCGATCGCCCGCGCGGGTGCCGAGCAGGGGTGCAAGGAAGCGCTGTTCACGCTCGGCGATCGGCCGGAGGACCGCTGGCCGGCCGCGAAGGAGTGGCTGGAGGCGCGCGGTTACGAGTCCACTTTGGACTACGTGCGGGCCAGTGCCATCGCGGTGCTCGAGGAAACCGGTCTGCTGCCGCACCTCAACCCCGGCGTGCTGAGCTGGGAGGAGCTGCAGCGGCTGCGGCCCGTCGCGTCCAGCATGGGCATGATGCTGGAGACCACGGCCGAGCGGTTGTGGAGCGAGAAGGGCGGTCCGCACTACGGCAGCCCGGACAAGGAACCCGCTGTCCGCCTGCGGGTGCTGACCGACGCCGGCCGCGTGAACGTCCCGTTCACCACCGGGATCCTGATCGGGATCGGCGAGAACCTGACCGAGCGCGCCGAGTCGCTGCTCGCGATGCGTCAGATCGCCAAGCAGTACGGCCACATCCAGGAAGTGATCATCCAGAACTTCCGCGCCAAGCCGGATACGGCGATGCGCGGCATGCCCGACGCCGACCTGACCGAGCTCGCCGCGACGATCGCCGTTGCGCGCCTTGTCATGCCGTCGACCGTGAGCGTGCAGGCGCCGCCGAACCTGGTCGGCGACGAGTTCGGCCTGATGCTGCGCGCGGGCGTCGACGACTGGGGCGGCGTCTCACCGGTCACGCCCGACCACGTGAACCCCGAGAAGCCGTGGCCCCAGGTCGACGAGCTCGTGGACATCACGCGCGAGGCCGGCTTTTCGTTGCAGGAACGCCTGAACGTCTACCCGCGCTACGTCCGCGCGGCGGCGGGGCAGTGGATCGACACCCGGCTCACCACGCACGTTTCCGCGCTGGCGCTGGAAAGCGGCCTCGCGAACCCGGACGCCACCGTGATCGGCCGCGAGTGGCAGGAGCCGGACGGCGGGCTCGACACCTACGGCCGCGCGGATCTGAACACCTCGATCGACACCGAAGGCCGCACCAGCGACCGCCGCGGTGACTTCGACGAGGTCTACGGCGACTGGGCCGAGCTGAAGATCCCCGTTGCGCCGCAACGACTTTCCGAAGACGTCCAACGTGGACTGAAGATCGCCGCGAACGACCCGGCCGCGTTGCTCGACGACACCGACGCCTCGATGGCTCTCCTCACCGCCGATGGTCAGGCGTTGGAAGAGATGACGCGTCTTGCTGATGACCTTCGTCGAGAGGTGGTCGGCGACGACGTCACGTACGTGGTCAACCGGAACATCAACTTCTCGAACGTCTGCTACGTCGGCTGCCGCTTCTGCGCCTTCGCCCAGCGCGAACGGGACGCGGACGCGTTCCGGCTCTCGACCGAGGAGGTCGCCGACCGCGCGCAGGAGGCGTGGGACGACGGCGCCACCGAGGTCTGCATGCAGGGCGGCATCGACCCCAAGCTGCCGGTGACCTACTACGCCGACGTCGTGCGCGCGATCAAGAAGCGCATCCCCGGGATGCACGTGCACGCGTTCAGTCCGATGGAGATCGTTTCGGCCGCCGCGAAGGCCGGCGTGAGCGTGCGCGAGTGGCTGACGGAGCTGCGCGAGGCCGGCCTCGACACGATCCCCGGCACTGCGGCCGAGATCCTCGACGACGACGTCCGCTGGGTGCTGACCAAGGGCAAGCTGCCGACCGCGACCTGGCTCGAGGTCGTCGGCACCGCCCATGAGCTGGGCATTCGTTCGTCGTCGACGATGATGTACGGCCACGTGGACCACCCAGGTCACTGGCTGACCCACCTCCGCGTGCTGGCGCAGCTGCAGGACCGGACCGGTGGGCTCACGGAGTTCGTCGCACTGCCGTTCGTGCACCGCAACGCCCCGATCTACCTGGCGGGAGTCGCGCGCCCCGGCCCCACCCGTCGCGACAACCGCGCCGTGCACGCGTTCGCGCGGCTGGCGTTGCACGGGCGCGTCAACAACATCCAGTGCTCGTGGGTCAAGCTCGGCGACGAGGGCACCGCGGAGATCCTCAACGGCGGCGCGAACGACATCGGCGGCACGTTGATGGAGGAGACCATCAGCCGCATGGCCGGGTCCGAACACGGGTCGGCGCGCACTGTGAGTGAGCTCGAGACCCTGGCTTCACTAGCAGGGCGTAACGCGCGTCAGCGGACTACGACATATGGGCGAGTGCGAACCGATCACCAGTGACCGATAGTCTGACTTGGCGCATGGACGCTACCGGTGTTCGGTAGCTTGGCGGCCAATCAGTCAGCAAGGTTCACCCGTTCCGGGGTGGTCCTGTGCCTTGGGGAGGCTCGGCAAGTGCACGGCATGAGTCTGGTACTGAGCGCTGCGGTTGAGAGCAGCATGACCGGAACCGCTGCGGGTCCCGTGGGCCTGGTCGCGGTCACGGCGGGCGTCGGCGGTCTGGTGTACGGCCTGGTGAAGCGGCGCAAGCCCGCTCCGATCGTGGCGGCCAACCAGCGCATCGACCTGGTCCAGCAGGACACCGCGCAGAACTGATTCGCCTGGTCTGAGAAGATTTCGCTCGTGTCCACGGAGAACGCACCCACCAGCCGCCCCCGAGTGCTGTCCGGCATCCAGCCGACCGCAGGCTCGTTCCACCTCGGCAACTACCTGGGCGCGGTGCGGCAGTGGGTGGCGCTGCAGGAAGCTCACGACGCGTTCTACTGCGTCGTCGACCTGCACGCGATCACCGTGGAGCAGAACCCGAAGGAACTGCGCCAGAACACGCGCGTCTCGGCCGCTCAGCTCCTCGCGCTGGGCATCGACCCGGATCGGGCCACCCTGTTCGTGCAGTCGCACGTCCCGGAGCACGCCCAGCTCGCGTGGATCATGCAGTGCATGACGGGCTTCGGCGAGGCGTCGCGCATGACGCAGTTCAAGGACAAGTCGTCGCGCTCGGACGCCGCGGTCGGCGTGGGCCTGTTCACCTACCCGATCCTGCAGGCCGCGGACATCCTGCTGTACCAGGCGCACTACGTCCCGGTCGGCGAGGACCAGCGCCAGCACCTGGAGCTGACCCGCGACCTGGCGACGCGCTTCAACTCGCGCTACGGCAAGACCTTCCGCCTGCCGGAGGCGTACATCGTCAAGGACACGGCCAAGATCTTCGACCTGCAGGACCCGACGTCGAAGATGAGCAAGTCCGTCCCCGGCGGCGTCGTCGAGCTGCTGGAGGACCCGAAGCGTTCGGCCAAGAAGATCCGCTCGGCCGTGACCGACACGGGCCGCGAGATCATCTTCGACGTCGAGAACAAGCCCGGCGTCTCGAACCTGCTGACGATCTACTCGGCCCTGACCGGCCGTTCGGTCGAGTCGCTGGTCTCGGACTACGACGGCAAGGGCTACGGCGACCTGAAGAAGGACCTCGGCGAGGTCTTCACCGAGTGGGTCACGCCGGTGCAGGAACGCGTCCGCATGTACCTCGACGACGTGGCCTCACTGGACAAGATCCTGGCCGCCGGCGCCGAACGAGCCCGCGAGGTCGCCTCGGTGACGCTGCGCCGCTCGTACGAGAAGATCGGGTTTGTTCTGCCCGAGTAGTGCACTTGCACTAGCGTTCTCGTCGTGGACAAGTGGCGGCGGAAGTACGCGTGGCTGGACCACATCATGCTGGCCTACGAGCGCTACACAGAGCGCTACGGCACGCACTACGCGGCGGCGGTCACGTACTTCAGCGTGCTGTCCCTGGTGCCGATGCTGATGATCGGCTTCGCGGTGGCCGGCTTCGTGCTGCAGTCCCAGCCGGAGCTGCTGGCCCAACTCCGTGACGCCATCGCTCACGCGGTGCCGGACGAGGACCTGCGCGACCAGATCAACGAGGCCGTGAACACCGCCCTGGACTCCAAGGGCACGGTCGGCATCATCGGCCTGCTCGGCGCCGCCTACTCCGGCCTGGGCTGGATGAGCAACCTCCGCGACGCCCTGACCGCGCAGTGGGGCCACGCCAAGGAGAACCTGCCGTTCCTCGGCTCGTTGTGGCGTGACCTGGTGGCGCTGATCGGTCTCGGGCTCGCGATCGTGCTGTCGTTCGCCATCACGGCCGCCGGGTCCGGGTTCGCGGAGGACCTGCTCGACTGGATGGGGTTCGAGAACGCCGGGTGGGCGCACGCGCTGGTGCGGATCGCCTCGATCATCCTGTCGCTGCTGGCGAACTGGATGGTGTTCCTGTGGGTGCTGGCCCGGTTGCCGCGCAAGGCGGTCGGGTGGCGCAGTGCGTTGCGCGGTGCTTTCGCCGCGGCCATCGGGTTCGAGGTGTTGAAGCAGGCGGCGACGATCTTTTTGTCGTTCGTGACCCGGTCGCCCACATCGGCGGCTTTCGGGTCGGTGATCGGTGTTCTGGTGTTCGCGAACCTGGTGGCTCAGTTCTTGTTGTTCATCACGGCTTGGACGGCCACTGCTCGGGAGAACCGGGAGCCTGAGGTGGTTCCGGTGCCGGCGCCTGCGGTGATCTCGCCCGTGGTTTCGGTGCGGAGTGGGCCTTCGCCGTCGTTGATGTTGGGGGTTGGGGCGCTGGTCGGGGCGTTGCTCGGGCTTCGGTGGAGGAAGCGGTAGGGACCGTTTCGGGCGGGTCGGCTTTCGGGGGCTGGCGGGTGGTCGGCTTGCGTGGGCTGGTCGCGTTCCAGCGGAGGGGTCACCAGTGCGGGCCGGTCACCTTGCGTTGGTGGGCGCGCAGGTGCTGACGGGCCGGGTCGAGTCATCGCCGCTTCGCGACGATTGCGATTGGGGCTGGGCACGTCATCACCGCAGCTCAGAGTGGTAGAGGTTCGGACTGCTCGCCTCCGGCATCGCGGGCGATCAAAAGGCCCATTCCCCTTGGCATGCTGATTGTCGCGCTCGTTTTGCGCCCTTCCGTGCCCCGCCCGTAGTCAGTTCCGTTCCACGATCCGCACCGGCGGCCGAGGCCGAGCCGCTGCTGCCTTGTGGGCCTTCTTCAGCTCCCGCGCGACCGCCTCCGGGTTGTCGCGCAACCGCGTCGGCAGCGTCTGCACGACAAGGATTCCCGCTGCGGCGTACCGGCTGTTCCGCATGAGGGTTCGCTCGTAGTTGCGCGCCCCGTAGTGGAACGCCTTCGAGTCGATCTCCCAAGCCAGACCGACATCGTCGAACCACGCGTCCGGCCGAGCGATGATCTGGCCGTCGGCGTCGGCGATAGTGACGTTCCAGTGCGGGGTGGTCAGGCGGATTCGGCGGGAGAGGCGGCGGGCGTCTCGCTCGGCCACCGATTCCGCTCGGCCCAGTTCCTTCAGGACGGCTCGGACCAGCTTGGTGCCGTAGCGGTTCGTGCGGGCCTCCGCGGCGAGGCTCGCGGGCGTGCAGCGGCCCCGTTGGATCGCTGCGGCGACCAGGGCCGTGGCGGCGTCCGCGGACCGCAGCTGGCCGCACGCGTCGACCACGGCTCGGTCTGCGGACACGACGGGGAAGCCGCCCACGTCGTTGGAAGCGGGCATCGGGGAAGCACGTTCCACGATCAGCTGGCCCGAGCCGACGCGGCGGCCCGGCACCAGGACGTGGATCTCGGTGCCCGAGGCGGGCAGGCCGTGGCGGCGGCAGGCTTCGGCGCCGGTGAGGACGGCGCCTGGGCCTGCGCGCAGCAAGGCCGCGGTGACCTGTTGGTCGCGCGTCGGCGGGCCGTTGTGCAGCAGCACCACGCCTGGGTGCATGCGCTGCCACGGCCCGCCGGGCTCGCAGCGGCGCCAGGGGTTCGGGACCCCCAGCGCGCGAAGGGTCGAGGCGGTGATGACGCCCAGGTCGCTGCGTTCGCGCAGGTGTTCGATGAGCACGAAGTCCAGTGTGACGAACACCACCGACAGTCAGCGGCGAGCGGCGGGCCTCGTCCGGATGATCAGCAGCAGGAGCACGCCCGTGATGCCGAGCAGGACGCCCAGGAGCAGCAGCCAGCCGATGCTGAAGCCCGTGTTCGCGAGGCGGTTGTCCTCGTGGCGGGGCGGCGTCGTGACCGGTGGGGTCGTGACCGGCGGCTTCGTCGTGGTGGTGACCGGCGGAGTCGTCGTCACCGGAGTCGTGGTTGTCGTCGAAGTCGAGGTCGGCGGGGTTGTCGTCGTCGTGGACGAGGACGTTGTCGTGGACGTGGTCGTGTCAGTGGTGCTCGTGGTGGTGCTGGTCGTGGTGCACGGAGTCGTCGTGGTGGTGGACGTGGTCGTCGTGGTGTCGTCGCCTCTGGGAACGGGAGCGCCGCGTCCTGGGCGGTCTTTCGGGCACCACGCCTTCACGCACACGCGGTGGTCGCCGGAGGCTTCTGCCTCCGGCCCCGCACCTTGAAAAGCGACGACCGTCAGCGCCGCGGCCGCTACGAGCACACCGATGTAGGCGATACGGGACATGCACCGATGGTTCGCCCACGAATGGAGCACCGCACGCGCAGTGGGCAGACGTCACCCACGCGTGCACCCGATATCGCTCGATCAGGTCCAGAAGACCGCGACACCCACGTTCAGCACGACCAGCGACGCGGCGGTCGGCAGGAGCCAGGACGGGGCCTTGGGCTTGTTGACGTTGATCGCGACCAGGGCGGCGATGGCCACGAGGACCAGCAGCTTGACGCCGATCTTGATGTGGTCGTACTTCACCGAGTCGACCAGCGGGTCGATGCCGACCAGGGCCAGACCCGTCAGAAGCTGCAGAGCCGAGCCGTGCAGCCAGCCCTTGTTGACCGGCGCGTCCTTGCCGGCCCGGGCCTGCAACATGATCATCGCGACGAGCATGCCCATGCCCAGCAGGTGCAGGAACACCAGCAGCAGGCGTACGAACTCCACAGCGTTTCCTATCGACGTCGAGTGGCCAGGAAACCCCGCACGCCCAGCACCCCGATGATGGTGCCGAACACGAGCGAGGCGATCACGAGCACCAGGTGCACCGTGAAGAAAGCGGTAGGTCCGTTGCTGAACGAACGAGGGTCGTTCCAGATGTTCTTCAGGAACGTGGGCCAGATCACCCACGACCACACTCCGAAAGCCACCAGGAAGAGTGACATCGGGCGCGAGAGCTTCACGTTCACCAGTATCGGACGTGGTGCGTGCAAGACGCTAAACGGGGGTGGATAGCCTGGGGGGCGTGCCCTTCACCAAACGGCTCATCGTCGCCCTGGTCCTAGCAACGGCCACAGCCGCGTTCGCCGCACCGACCGGCACCGCACAGCAGGCCGTCGGCTCGGCGCAGTGCGCGAACCGCGAGACCCCGCCGCCGCCGGTGGACACGTCCGAGCAGCCGGCGCCCGGCCAGAAGGCCCCGCCCGCGCTCGAGGTGCCGGAGAAGCCGATCGGTGGCGACCGGCTGGGCGAGTGCGGTCTGATCCTGCCGCCGAACCAGGCGCAGCCGCCGAGTGGCATCACCGCCACGTCGTGGATGCTCGCCGACATGGACAGCGGCGCGGTCATCGCCGCGTACGACCCGCACGGCCGTCAGCGTCCGGCGAGCGTCATCAAGGTGCTGCTGGCGATGGTCGTCGCCAAGGAACTGCGCGGTGACCTCGTCGTCACCGCCTCCGCCGAGGACACGCAGCAGGAGTGCACCTGCGTGGGCCTCAAGGACGGCGGCCAGTACACGGTCCGCCAGCTGCTGCACGGTCTGCTGCTGACCTCCGGCAACGACGTGGCGCACACCCTGGCCCGTCAGCTCGGCGGCGTCCCGAACGCCCTGCGCAAGATGAACGCCATGGCGAAGGAGCTCGGCGCCCTCGACACTCGCGCCGTGACCCCGTCGGGCCTCGACGCTCCCGGCACCAGCACCTCGGCCTACGACGTCGCCCTGATCTTCCGCGGCGCCATGAAGTACGACGAGTTCGCCCAGGCCGTCAAGCTCCCGCAGGCGCAGTTCCCCGGCCGCAACGGCGGCACGATCATGCTGACGAACGACAACCGCCTGATGGCGAACTACGAGGGCGCGATCGGCGGCAAGACGGGCTTCACCGACGACGCCCAGCACACCTACGTGGGCGCCGCCGAACGCAACGGCCGCCGCCTGGTCGTCGTGCTGCTGCGCGGCCAGCAACAGCCCACGCACATCACCAACCAGGCCGCCAAGCTCCTCGACTACGGCTTCGGCATGGGCCCCGGCGGCGTCGGCAAGCTCGTGGACGGCGCTCCGCAGCCCAAGCCGAACGTCGTCACGACCCAGACCAACGACAACAGCTCCGACACGGCCGCCGCCGACTCGAGCACGAGCCGCCCGACGCCCACGGCGTTCGGCACGGTCGGCCTCCCGATCACGGCGATCGCCGGTGTCGGTCTGCTGGCCGGTCTCTTCCTCTTCATCCGCAACAAGCGCGCCAAGGCGGCAAGGGCACGTCGCCAGGCAGCGCAGGCGCCACAGGGCGTCTGAGAGCTCGACGACGACGGCCCCGGCGCACCTGTGCCGGGGCCGTTTCGCATCCGGGGGGCCGAGTGGAGGCGCGATGAGCCAGGTTCTGCCGAACTACCAGCACATCCGCCCTCTGGCGGTGGTGCGCTGCTCCACGCACGACGACGTAGCGAACGCCCTCGCCTGGTCACGGGAGTCGGGCATCCACATCACCCCGCGCGGCGGCGGGCACTGCTTCGCCGGGCGCAGTTCCACGACCGGGATCGTCCTCGACCTCAGCCCGATGAACGCCGTCTCGGTGCACGACGGCCTCGCCACGATCGGCGCGGGAGCGACGCTGGCCGAGGTGTACGCCGGGCTCGACCGGCACGGCCTGACCCTCCCGGCCGGCTGCGGACCGACGGTCGGCATCGCGGGCCTCACCCTCGGCGGCGGACTGGGACTGCTCGGCCGCCGCTACGGCCTGACGTCGGACCGGTTGCGCGCGGCAGAGGTCGTGCTGCCCGACGGCCGGACGACCGACTGCTCGGACGACCGGGAGCCCGACCTGTTCTGGGCGTTGCGAGGCGCGGGCGGCGGTCAGTTCGGCGTCGTCACGAAGCTCGTCTTCGAGCCGGTCCAGGCGGAGCCGACGACGAGGTTCGTGCTCACCTGGCCGAGGAGCAGAGCAGCCGAAATCCTGGAGAAGTGGCAGGAGATCGCGCCCGACGCCCCGGACGAGCTGAGCGCGAACCTGAAGATCTCCACCCGTGAGGTCACGCTGTTCGGAGCAGGATCGCCTGAGGAGTTCCTCGACCTCGCGCCGGCCACCGCCGACATCGCCACGATGCCGTACCTCGAGCTCAAGCAGTCCTTCGACGATCTCGGCGACCTGGAAGGACAGGTGACCAGCAGGTCCCACTTCTTCCGCCGCCCGATCCCCGCGGACGCTCTGCCCGACGAGCCCGGCCAGGAACTGAACTTCACGCCGATGGGCGGCGCCTACATCCGGATCCGCCCGGCCGCGACCGCGTTCGTCCACCGCGCCGAGCGGTTCCTGGTCGAGCACGCGAGCACCGACGCCGGCTGGGTGCACCGGACGTGGACCGGCCTGCACGAGCACTCGTCGGGTCGCGTGTACCCGAACTTCCCCGACCTGTTCCTGGACGACCCGCTGCCCGCCTACCACGGCGAGAACCTGCAACGCCTCCAGGAGATCAAGAGGCACTACGACCCGGCCGGACTGCTGCACTTCCCGCAGTCCCTCTGATCATCACGGCGGTCGACGCCAGCACCGCGACGATCAGCACCATCGACGCGAGCACCGCGGCGGAGACGCCGAACCGGAAGAACACCGCGCCCAGCAAGGCGACTCCGGCGGTCGCGCCGAGTTGCTGCACCGCGTTCAGCAGGCCGGACGCCCACCCGGTCTCGTCCGGAGCCGCCACCGACAGCGCGTTGCCGAAGAACGGCACTGTGAACATCCCGAGACCGATCCCGGTCACGAGCAGCGGCACCGCGGTGAACGACACCGCGAGCCCCGTCAGGCCGAGCAGCACCAGCAGCAGTCCCGCACGCATCACCCGCGGCCCGAACCGCGGCACGAGCACGGACCCCGTCACCCACGACCCGAGCGCGAGCCCGGAAGACCACGGCAGCAGCGTGAGCGCGGCACCCGCCGGCGTCCTGCCCTCCCGCAGCTGCAGGAACAGCACCAGCACGAACACCAGCCCGTTCATCACCGCGAAGAACAGCAGCGACCCGGCCAGTGACGCGGGAAACACCCGGCCCCGCAACAACCCGCCCAACCCCGGCCTGCCCGCAGCGCGGTCCTCGCGAATCAACGGAGTGGCCGCCAGCACGACCAGGCCGAGCGGCACGTTGAGCAGGAACACCGACTGCCAGCCGAACGCCTCGGTCAGCAACCCGCCCAGAACCGGCCCGCACAACGCGGACAACGCCATGACGGGCCCGATCGTCCCCAGCGCCTTGGGCACCTCGTCGCCGGAGAACATGGCACGGATCAGGCCGAACGTCTGCGGGATGATCAGTGCGGCCGAAGCGCCCTGCACCGCACGCGCCGTCAGCAGCACCGCCACGTGCGGCGCCCACGCGCACAACACCGAGCACAGCACGAAAACGAGCATCCCGATCACCAACACCCGCCGGCGTCCCAGCACATCTCCGAGCCGGCCACCGGCGATCAGCAGCAGCCCGAACGGCAGCGTGTAGCCGTTGGTGAGCCACTGCAACGCCGTGTCGCTCATCGACAACGAGACACGCACAGCGGGTGCCGCGATCGGCATCACCGTGCTGTCGAACAGGTTCATCGCCTCGGCGAGCAACAGGGCGGCAAGCGCCGGCCACCGCCAGCGGTAGGGCTGTGTCATGTACGCGAAACTAGGATTCCAAGACTCGATCAACCGCATACCAGGCCAGATCTGACGGATAATGCCAAGCATGAACCTCGACGATCTCGATCGAGCCGTCCTCCACGCGCTGCACGTCGACGGCCGCGTCCAGTTCAACCACGTCGCGGCGGTGCTCGGTACGTCACCGCAGACCGTCGCCAGGCGCTACCGCAAGCTCAGGGAGAACGGCGCGCTGCGAGTCGTCGGCATGATCGACGCGCGCAAGGTCGGACAGGTCGAATGGTTCCTGCGACTGGGCTGCACCCCGGACGCGGCGCTGAAGGTCGCGAAGGCGCTCGCCCAGCGCCCGGACACGTCGTGGGTGCAGCTCACCTCGGGCGGCACCGAGATCTCCTGCGTCATCCGGGCCGCCAACGCACCGGAAGCGCTGCTGCTGCACCAGCTTCCGAACACCCCGAAGGTCGTGTCGGTGTCCGCGCACTGCCTGCTGAGGTCGTTCGTCGGCGGTCCGGTCGGCTGGGCGGGCCGCGCGGACGTGCTCTCCCACGACCAGATCGCCCGTCTCACGCCGTCGTTCGACCAGACCGAGTCCGAAGTGGACGAAGGCCTGCTCGCCGCCCTGCGCCACGACGGCCGCACGACGTTCGCCGACCTCGCCACGGCCACGGGGTGGTCCGAACCGACCGTGCGCCGCCGGGTCAACCACCTGCGCGCCGCCGGAGTCCTCTACTTCGACGTCGACGTGGACCCCGTCGCACTCGGCTTCACGGCGATGGCGGTCCTGTGGATGTCGGTGCGGCCGAACCGGCTCGTGAGCGTCGCGGAAGCCCTTGCACGGCAACCGGAAGTCGCGCTGGCGGCGATCACCACCGGCCCGGCGAACGTGCTCGCGAAGGTCGTGTGCCGCGACATCGACGCGCTCTACGCGTACCTGACCGAACGGGTCGCCACGATCGAGGGCATCGACCGGATGGAGACCGCGCCGGTCATCCGCACCGTCAAACGAGCCGGGTGAACGCGAAAGCGCCGCGCCCCCAACGGGAACGCGGCGCTCTCCGACGCAGAACGACTCAGACGCGCTTGAACAGCAGCGCCCGCTTCACTTCCTGGATCGCCTTCGTGACCTGGATGCCACGCGGGCAGGCATCGGTGCAGTTGAACGTGGTCCGGCACCGCCACACGCCGTCGATGTCGTTGAGGATGTCGAGCCGCTCCTCAGCGCCCTCGTCACGCGAGTCGAAGATGAACCGGTGCGCGTTCACGATCGCGGCGGGCCCGAAGTACGAGCCCTCCGACCAGTACACCGGGCACGACGTGGTGCAACAGGCGCACAGGATGCACTTCGTGGTGTCGTCGAAGCGCTCGCGGTCGGCGGCCGACTGGATCCGCTCGCGCGTCGGCTCGTTGCCGTACGTCACGAGGTACGGCTTGACCGCGCGGAACGCCTCGAAGAAGGGCTCCATGTCGACGAGCAGGTCCTTGTTCACCGGCAGGCCCTTGATGGGCTCGATGGTGATCGTGGTGTGCTTGTCGCCCTTCTGCAGCAGGTCCTTCAGCAGGACCTTGCACGCCAGGCGGTTCACGCCGTTGATGCGCATGGCGTCCGAGCCGCAGATGCCGTGGGCGCAGGAACGCCGGAAGGTCAGCGTGCCGTCCACGTACCACTTGATGTGGTGCAGCAGGTTCAGCACGCGGTCCGACGGCAGCGCGGGGATGTCGAACGAGTCCCAGCGCGGCTCGTCGTCGAACTCCGGGTTGAACCGGCGGATCTTGACGGTCACCGTGACAGCGCCGTCCGGAACCGGCGGCTGCGAGCCGCGCGAGCCAGAAGTGGTTTCAGCGGTGGCGGTCATCAGTACTTGCGCTCCATCGGCTTGTACCGGGTAAAGGTGACGGGCTTGTAGTCCATGCGGATGTCCGCGGTCAGACCGTCGCCCTGCTTGTAGAACATGCTGTGGCGCATGAAGTTCGTGTCGTCGCGGTTCGGGTAGTCCTCGCGGGCGTGACCGCCGCGGGACTCCTTGCGCTCGAGTGCGCCGTGCACGAGGACCTCGGCCAGCTCCAGCAGGAAGCCGAGCTCCACGGCCTCCAGCAGGTCCGTGTTGAAGCGCTTGCCCTTGTCCTGCACCTGGATGTGCGCGTAGCGCTCCTTCAGGGCCTGGACGTCGTGCAGTGCCTTCTTCAACGTGTCCTCGGTGCGGTACACGGACGCGTTGGCGTCCATGGTGGCCTGCAGCTCGGTGCGGATGTCCGCGACGCGCTCCTGGCCGTGGTCCGAGAGAACGAGAGCGACCTGGGCCTCGACGGCAGCAGCCGGGTTCTCCGGCAGGTCGACGTGGGAGTCACGCGACAGCGCGTACTCGGCGGCGGCGATGCCCGCGCGGCGGCCGAACACGTTGATGTCCAGCAGCGAGTTCGTGCCGAGGCGGTTCGCGCCGTGCACGGAGACGCAGGCGCACTCACCGGCGGCGTAGAGACCGGGAACGACGTTGTCGTTGTCCCGCAGCACCTCGCCGTGGATGTTCGTCGGGATGCCACCCATCGCGTAGTGCGCGGTCGGGTACACCGGGACGGGCTCGACGACCGGGTCGACCGCCAGGTACGTGCGGGCGAACTCGGTGATGTCGGGCAGCTTGGTCTCGAGGACCTCGGCGCCCAGGTGCGTGCAGTCGAGCAGCACGTAGTCCTTGTTCGGGCCGGCGCCACGGCCTTCCAGCACCTCGAGAGCCATCGAACGGGCCACGATGTCGCGCGGCGCCAGGTCCTTGATGGTCGGGGCGTAGCGCTCCATGAACCGCTCACCCGAGGCGTTGCGCAGGATCGCGCCCTCACCGCGGGCACCCTCGGTCAGCAGGATGCCGAGACCCGCGAGGCCGGTCGGGTGGAACTGGTAGAACTCCATGTCCTCCAGGGGCAGGCCCTTGCGGAAGACGATGCCCATGCCGTCACCGGTCAGCGTGTGGGCGTTCGACGTGGTCTTGAAGACCTTGCCGAATCCACCGGTCGCGAACACGACGGACTTGGCCTGGAAGACGTGGATCTCGCCGGTCGCGAGCTCGTAGGCGACGGCGCCGGTGCAGACCGGGCCGTTCTCCGTCTCGGTCAGGCAGATGTCGAGCACGTAGAACTCGTTGAAGAACTCGATGCCGTGCTTGACGCAGTTCTGGTACAGCGTCTGGAGAATCATGTGACCGGTGCGGTCCGCGGCGTAGCAGGCGCGGCGCACGGCGGCTTCACCGTGGTTGCGCGTGTGCCCGCCGAACCGGCGCTGGTCGATCTTGCCCTCGGGCGTGCGGTTGAACGGCAGGCCCATCTTCTCGAGGTCGAGAACGGCGTCGATCGCCTCCTTCGCCATGATCTCGGCGGCGTCCTGGTCGACCAGGTAGTCGCCGCCCTTGATCGTGTCGAAGGTGTGCCACTCCCAGTTGTCCTCCTCGACGTTGGCGAGGGCGGCGCACATGCCGCCCTGGGCCGCGCCGGTGTGGGAACGAGTGGGGTAGAGCTTGGTGAGCACCGCGGTGCGGGCGCGCTGGCCGGACTCGATCGCCGCGCGCATTCCGGCACCACCAGCGCCGATGATGATCACGTCGTACTTGTGGAACTGCATTGTGGTGGGCTCCCCGCGCGGGTCAGTTCGAGATGTTCGGGTCGAAGGTGAAGATCACGAACGTGCCGAGCGAGACGATCAGCACCATCGAGACGTAGAGCAGCATCTTCAACCAGAACCGGGTGGAGTCCTTGCGGGCGTAGTCGTTGATGACCGTCCGCACGCCGTTGCCGCCGTGGATCTGCGCGAGCCAGAGCATCGCGAGGTCCCAGAACTGCCAGAACGGGGACGCCCAGCGGCCGGCGACGAAACCGAAGTTGATCTTGTGCACGCCGCCGTCGAGGATGTTCATGATGAACAGGTGGCCCAGGACCAGGACCACGAGCAGCAGGCCCGAAAGGCGCATGAACAGCCAGCTGTAGAGCTCGCCGTTGCTGCGACGGGCCGCGGGGCGGCGCGGCTGGCGGGGCTTGTCGAGTGCGAGAGACATGGTCAGTGACCCCCAACCAGGTCGGAGATCGTGCGCTCCATCATGAAGTAGAAGCCGGGGATCATCACGACGACCCAGACGGCCAGCACGGTCCAGAGCATGACCCGCTGGTACTTGGCGCCCTTCTCCCAGAAGTCGACCAGCATGACCCGGATGCCGTTCAGCGCGTGGTAGAGCACCGCGCCGACGAGGCCGACCTCGAAGAGGTTGACGATCGGGTTCTTGTAGGTCTCGATCACCGAGTCATACGCGTTCGGTGACACGCGCACGAGCGCCGTGTCGAGCACGTGGGTGAAGAGGAAGAAGAACGTGAGGACACCGGTGATCCGGTGGGCGACCCAGGACCACATGCCCAGATCTCCGCGGTAGAGCGTCCCACCCCCTCGGGTGGTGCCCGACCGCTCGGGTGCGCCTGCGCTGGTCATGCGCCGCGGCCTCCAACGTCAGTGGTGGTGGTCGGTGAACAGTCCGACCATGACCGGGAAATGCTAGTCCCGCACGTCGGAGGTGACCCAGCAGGCGCACCCGCTGTGTGACTGATGAGACACGCTGTCGATCGCCCAAGCGGTCTTGATCGATACCGAAATGCGGTCCACGCCACAAACGGGCGTTCGTACCGGGAATCGAACCCGGGAGAGGAAAGAGGACGGCGGCCTGGACCTCCGCCTTGGTCCGGGCCGCCGTCGTCGGCAAGGGCACTTGCCACCCTCTACACGACCGGCACCCGGCGAACGGTTCACCATTGCGGCGAAGAAGTTTCGTCGAATGCCGAAGCGCAGGTCAGCGGCGGTCGGCCGGATGAAATTTCCAAGTCAGCGTCGCGGCAGCGTCTCAGTTGATGCTGAAGCCATGGGGAGGGAGCTGCCGCCGGGCGGACCGGTCGCGGGGATGTCGTCCGCGCTGGAGCGCTGGGCACGACGCGCGGAACTGCGCCGTTTGGACGACGATCAGTGCGGGGAAGCGGCTGAAGAGGACGTTTCGCCACGCGCCGAACACGAGTGATCACCACTGGTACGGCCAAAGCGTCGAATGCGTAACCGATAGGGGTCTTTGTAGGTGCTGGCCGCAACGAGCTTGGTTACTAAGAGGTACGGTGCGCCGTCTAGAACCCAACAACGTCGTTGGGGAGGAACCTCAGGGAGGAGACGAGCCGTGCGTCGTCGTATGCGTGGTGTCGCGGTCGCCGCGATCGCGTTGACCAGCGTGATGACTATGGCCGCCTGCGCGAAGGACTCGGGTGGCGGGAGCAACAACTCGAACACCGGCAGTGGGGCCGCTTGCGAGTTCGCTTCGCCTCCCGCAGCGCCTACTACTTCGAACACCAGCGCCGCCAACGGTGACAAGGTGGACGGCAGTGCGCTGAAGGTCGGTCTGGCCTACGACATCGGTGGCCGAGGCGATGCGTCGTTCAACGACTCCGCCGCCGCCGGTCTCGACAAGGCGCTCACCGACATGGGCATCAAGAAGGAGAACACGCGCGAGCTCTCCGCCGCCCCGAACGAGGACGAGTCGGCCAAGCAGACCCGTCTGCGCCAGCTCGCGTCCGAGGGCTTCAACCCGATCGTCGGTGTCGGCTTCGCCTACGCCGAGTCGATGAAGCTCGTCGCCGCGGAGTTCCCGAACGTCAAGTTCGGCCTGGTCGACTCGGCCGTCGAGGGTGCGGCCAACGTGACGCCGCTGCTGTTCGCCGAGCAGGAGGGTTCCTTCCTCGCCGGTGTCATCGCCGCGTACCAGAGCAAGAAGTGCCACGTGGGCTTCGTCGGCGGCGTCGAGATCCCGCTGATCCAGAAGTTCGAGGCCGGCTACTTCCAGGGTGCCAAGGCCGCCGCGCCGAAGATCCAGATCGAGAAGAAGTACATCACCCCGGCCGGTGACTTCACCGGTTTCCAGGACGCCCCGAAGGGTCAGGAAGCCGCGAAGGGCCAGATCGACAAGGGTGCCGACGTCATCTACCAGGCCGCGGGCGCGTCCGGTAAGGGCATCTTCTCGGCAGCCAAGCAGGGTGGCGTGCTGGCGATCGGCGTCGACTCCGACCAGTACAACCAGGCGACCGTCGCCGACACCAAGGACGTCATCGTGTCGTCCATGCTCAAGCGTGTCGACGTCGCGGTCTACGACTACATCCGGGCCGTCGCCAAGAACGACCTCGCGTCGCTGCCGAAGGTCTTCGACCTGAAGGTCAACGGTGTTGGTTACGCCACCTCGGGTGGCAAGATCGACGCGAAGCTTCAGGGTGTCCTCGAGGGCTACAAGGCCCAGATCATCGAGGGCAAGATCAAGGTCGCGGACAAGCCGTAGTCCGTCAGTCCGCTAGTCGCTCGCACGTCCGGGCCCTGTGAGGATCTGCCCTCACAGGGCCTGGTGCGTGGTAGGAGGAGCACTCGACGATGAGCAGTTCCACGTCCGTACGGACGGACGATCCCCCCGCGGTGGTGCTCACCGGCATCACCAAGCGATTCCCCGGTGTGGTCGCCAACAGCGACGTCCACCTGACCGTCCGCCGTGGCGAGGTACATGCCCTGTGCGGTGAGAACGGTGCGGGCAAGTCCACCCTGATGAAGATCCTCTACGGCATGCAGGCGCCGGACGAGGGCACCATCGAGGTGGGCGGCGAGCAGGTGCGGTTCCGCACCCCCGCGGACGCCATCAAGGCCGGTATCGGCATGGTGCACCAGCACTTCATGCTCGCCGACAACCTGACCGTCCAGGAGAACGTCGTCCTGGGCGCGGAGGCGTTGCACGGCATCGGCCAGAAGGCCCGCAGGCGCATCATCGAGCTCTCCGGCAGGACCGGGCTCAACGTCGACCCCGGCGTGCTGGTCGAGCAGCTCGGTGTCGCGGACCGCCAGCGCGTCGAGATCCTCAAGGTGCTCTACCGCGGCGCCAAGGTGATCATCCTGGACGAGCCGACCGCCGTGCTCGTGCCGCAGGAGGTCAACGAGCTCTTCGACACCGTCCGCGGCATGCAGGAGCAGGGCTACACGTTCCTGTTCATCTCGCACAAGCTCGACGAGGTCCGCGCGATCGCGGACTCGGTCACGGTGATCCGCCGCGGCACGACCGTGGGCAGCGCGGACCCGAAGACCGTGTCGTCGCGTCAGCTCGCCGAGATGATGGTCGGCAGCGAGCTCCCCAGCCCGGAGACCCGCGAGTCCACCGTCACCGACACGGTCGTGCTGGACGTCAGGGGCCTGAAGCTGCTCACCCCCGACGGCTCGCGGTCGATCCTCGACGACGTCGACCTGGTGGTCCGTTCCGGCGAGGTCGTCGGCATCGCCGGTGTCGAGGGCAACGGCCAGACCGAGCTCGTCGAGACGATCATGGGCATGCGCAAGGCCGGCAGCGGCACGATCACGTTGCAGGACAAGGACCTCACGAAGCTGGGCACGCTCGGCCGGCGCGAGGCGGGCATCGGGTACATCCCGGAGGACCGTCACCGCCACGGCCTGCTGCTCACGCAACCTCTTTGGTACAACCGGATCCTCGGCTACCAGACCCGCAAGCCGACGGCGAAGGGCATCTGGCTCGACACCGACGGCGCCAAGCAGGACACCGAGCGGATCGTGTCGGAGTTCGACGTCCGCACGCCCGGCATCGACGTGCCGGCGGCCGCGCTTTCCGGTGGTAACCAGCAGAAGCTCGTCGTGGGCCGCGAACTGTCCGGCGACCCGGTGCTGCTCATCGCGTCGCACCCGACCCGCGGTGTCGACGTCGGCGCGCAGGCGTTGATCTGGGACGAGATCAAGCGCGCGCGTGCCGCCGGTCTCGCCGTGCTGCTGATCTCCGCCGACCTGGACGAGCTGATCGGCCTGTCGGACACGATCAAGGTCATGCTGCGCGGCCGCCTGGTGGCCGACGCCGACCCGAACACCGTCACGCCCGAGGACCTCGGCAGCGCGATGACGGGTGCGGGCAGTACGAGCGCAGCGGTCCAGGAGACCGCTGTCGTTGAGGAAGGCGAGAACTGATGGGGCACCTGCGCGGCAAACTCCTGCCGCCCGCGTTGGCGATCGTCTTCTCACTGCTGTTGTGCGGTGTCGCGCTCATCATCTCCGGCGCGAACCCGCTCAGCGCGTTCGGTGCGATGGTGACGCAGGTCGGCAAGGGCACGACGCTCGTCGACATCATCAACTCGACGGGCATCTACTACATCGCGGCTCTTGCGGTGGCGATCGGGTTCCAGATGAACCTGTTCAACATCGGTGTCGAGGGCCAGTACCGCGTCGCGGCCGTCGTCGCGGCGGTGGTCGGTGGCTCGATCGCGTTGCCGCCGGGCATCCACACGCTGGTGATCATCATCGTCGGCGCTTTGGCGGGTGCTGCCTGGGCCGCGATTCCCGCGATCCTCAAGGTGACCCGCGGTGTCAACGAGGTCATCTCGACGATCATGATGAACGGCCTGGCGATCGGCTTCTCCGCCTACCTGATCCGCCGCGACGTCTTCGGTGAGCTGCGGGGCAACAACATCCGCACGCCCGAGATCCCGTCGAGCGGCTGGATGCCCGGCATCTCGTTCGGTGGCGGCGGCACGATGTTCGGCTTCCTGTTCGTGGCCATCGCGCTGGGCGTCGGCTACTGGATCATGATGAACCGCACCAGGTTCGGCTTCGAGCTGCGGGCGTCCGGCGAGTCCTCGACCGCCGCGTCGGCCGGTGGCGTGAACGCCAAGAAGATGGTGCTGGTGTCGATGCTGCTCTCCGGTGCCATCGCGGGTCTGATCGGACTGCCGGAGATGCTCGGCCGCGACCACACGTTCAGCCTCAACTTCACCGCGGGCATCGGCTTCTCCGGCATCGCGATCGCGCTGCTCGGCCGCAACCACCCCGGTGGCATCGCGTTCGGCGCGCTGCTGTGGGCGTTCCTCGACAAGTCGGGTCTCGCGCTCGACAACGTCGGTGTGCCAAGGGAGATCGTCACCATCATGCAGGGCTCGATCGTCCTGTCGGTCGTCGTCGCGTACGAGGTGGTGCGCCGCGTCGAGCTCGCCTCCGAACAGCGTCGCGTCGGCCGTGAGCTCGGAACTGTCGGAGGTGCCGCGTGATCACGACGATGGAGGAGAAGCCGCACGTCCCGGCGGCGCCTCGCAAGCGCAAGATCCCCGGCTGGGCCGTCGGCATGCTCGGTGTCGCGGGCGCGATCGTGCTGTTGTCGGTCACCTCGTACCAGACCGGTTTCCTGCAGCTGACGTCTTCCGGCACGACCCAGACCGCGGTTCGCCTGGCGCTGCCGATCCTGCTCGCCGGCCTCGGTGGTCTGTGGTCGGAACGCGCCGGTGTGGTCAACATCGGCCTCGAAGGCATGATGATCATGGGCACCTGGGGCGCGGCGTGGGCCGGCTACCAGTGGGGTCCCTGGGCGGCCCTGGTCTCCGCGGTCGTGTTCGGCGCGTTGGGTGGTCTGCTGCACGCGATCGCCACCGTGTCGTTCGGCGTCAACCACATCGTCTCCGGTGTGGCGATCAACCTGCTCGGCGCCGGTCTGACGAAGTACCTGTCGACGCTGGTGTTCTTCCCGATCTCGCACAACCCGCGCCAGTCGCCGCCGATCCAGCCGTTCGACACGTACTCGGCGGCGGGCTTCGCGGACTGGCTCGGTGAGCTGGAGTCCGGTCAGCGCTTGATCATCTCGGACGTCGCGGGCATCCTGCGCGGCCTCGTCACCGGTGTCTCGCCGCTGACGATGCTGACGATCCTGCTCGTGCCGCTGTCGTACTACCTGTTGTGGCGCACCCGCTTCGGCCTGCGTCTGCGCTCGGTCGGCGAGAACCCGCACGCCGCGGACTCGCTGGGCGTGAAGGTGTACTTCCACAAGTACGTGGCCGTGATCGTCTCCGGTGGTCTCGCCGGTCTGGGCGGCGCGGCTCTGGTGCTGAACCCCGGCCAGCTGTCCTATCTGGAGGGTCAGACGGGCGGTCGCGGCTTCATCGGCCTCGCCGCCATGATCTTCGGCAACTGGCGTCCGGGCGGCCTTCTGGGTGGCGCGGCACTGTTCGGTTACGCCGACGGCCTGCAGCTGCGTTCGGGCGGCGAAACGGTGCTGGCGCTGGTCTACGGCGTGGTGCTGCTTCTCGGCGTGATCGTGGTGTGGCAGCTCATCCGCCAGAAGTGGTTCTCTGCGGCGGCCGCGATCGTGGTGGCCGTGCTGCTGTACCTGCTGTACATCAGCCTCGACGAGATCCCCGGCGAGTTCGTGTCCTACGCCCCGCACATGGTGACGCTGGCCGTGCTGGCCGTGGCGTCGCAGCGGTTGCGGATGCCGGCCGCCGACGGTGTGGTCTACCGCCGTGGCTGAGATCGACTGGGACCTGCTCCGGGCACGGGCGGTGGAAGCGGCGTCGTTCGCCCACTGCCCGTACTCGGGGCTTCAGGTCGGTGCGGCGGCGTTGTGCGACGACGGCCGCATCGTGACCGGGTGCAACGTCGAGAACGCCTCTTATGGTCTTGGGCTCTGCGCGGAGTGCACCATGGTCGGCCAACTGCGGCTGACAGGTGGTGGCCGCCTGGTCGCCGTCGCCTGCCGCAGCGGCTCCGGTGAGCTGCTGATGCCGTGCGGGCGGTGCCGCCAGGTGATCTACGAGTTCGGCGGGCGTGCGTGCCTGGTCGACACCGCGCGCGGCCCGTTGCCGATGACCGAGGTGCTGCTCGACGCGTTCGGACCGGAGGATCTGCCATGAGTTTCTCGGCTGTGGACGTCATTCGCGCCAAGCGCGATGGCGCTGTTCTCTCGGATGCGCAGATCGACTGGGTGATCGACGCCTACACGCACGGTGCCGTCGCGGACGAGCAGATGTCCGCGCTGGCGATGGCGATCTTCTTCAACGGCATGACCGCCGCGGAGACCGCGCGCTGGACGCAGGCGATGATCTCGTCGGGTGAGCGGTTGTCGTTGCACGTCTCACGCCCGACCGTGGACAAGCACTCGACCGGTGGCGTCGGCGACAAGATCACGCTGCCGCTGGCGCCCCTGGTCGCGGCCTGTGGTGCCGCTGTTCCGCAGTTGTCTGGACGCGGACTGGGCCACACCGGCGGAACCCTGGACAAGCTGGAGTCGATCCCGGGCTGGCGTGCGGCACTGTCCACTTCGGAGATTCTTTCGCAGCTGTCTTCCGTTGGTGCCGTCATTTGTGCTGCCACCGAAGGACTTGCTCCGGCTGACCGCAAGCTCTACGCGTTGCGCGACGTCACCGGTACCGTCGAGGCGATTCCGCTGATCGCGTCCTCGATCATGTCGAAGAAGATCGCGGAAGGCGCCGAGTCGCTCGTTCTGGACGTGAAGGTCGGCTCCGGGGCCTTCATGAAGGACCTGGCTTCCGCTCGTGCTCTGGCCGAGGCCCTGGTGGCGATCGGTGTCGAGCACGGGGTTCGGATTTCGGCGCTGCTGACGGACATGTCGGTGCCTCTGGGCCGCGCGGTCGGCAATGCGGTCGAGGTGGCCGAGTCCGTCGAGGTGTTGCGCGGTGGCGGACCTGCTGACGTCGTCGAGCTGACCGTGGCTCTGGCCGCGGAGATGCTGTCGCTGGCGGGGATCTCCGCTGATCCGGCCGCCGTTCTGGCTTCGGGTGAGGCTTACGAGACGTGGGCGCGGATGATCCGGGCCCAGGGCGGCGATCCCGAGGCTCCGTTGCCGGTCGCCTCACATCGCCACGTCGTCGAGGCACCCGCGTCGGGTGTGCTGTCCAGTTTGGACGCTTACGCGGTCGGTGTGGCCGCGTGGCGCCTCGGTGCGGGGCGGGCGCGCAAGGAGGACCCGGTGCAGGCCGGAGCCGGTGTGCTCTGCCTGGCCAAGCCCGGTGATGTCGTTGCGGAGGGCCAGCCGTTGCTGGAGCTCTACACCGACACTCCGGACGCCGTCCCCGCTGCTTTGTCCACGTTGGACGGTGCCTTCACCATCGGCGGCGAGGTGTCCACCGGTTCGCTGGTGATCGACACCATCCGCGGTTAACCGACGAGCGTTCCGGCCAGCGGTGCGCGGTCCTGCTTCCACACCACGCACAGCACCTCCTGACGGCCAGGGGTGGTGGGGTCGTTGTACGCCTTCCACTCCTGCTCCGTCGGGACGAGTCCGGTGAAGCCGAGGGCCTGGTTCGTCTGCGGCAAGGCCTTGAACTGCTCGGTGCAGTACTTGGTGGCGAAGTCGGCTAGCCACTTCGTGCCGGGGTAGGCGGTGTCCTTCGGCTTGTCCCACAAGGGCGTGGCGGCGGAGAACTGCTGAATTCCGTGCGGCTTGTCGCACGGCACGCTCGCGGGCACCGGCGATCCCTGCGTCAGGAAGTCCTTCGCGCACTCCGTGCCGGTGAGGTTCCAGCCCGGCACGTCCCCACTGCGCCCGAACGTGGCGATCCGCCGCGACGGCAACGGGGCCCCGACCGGCAGCTGCGATGCCTCGGTCCACTCGTCGGAGTTCTGCTCGGTGGTGGGTGCGCTGTTGCTGGTGGTCGTGTTCTTCGGCTTGAAGGCCTGGTACCCGGCGAACGCGGCACCTGCCAGGACGGCGACACCGAGCACTGCCGCGGCGATCTTGATGCCCGTGTTCTTATTGTGCTGCACCGGAACCGTTGCTCGTCCCTGCACGATCGCGGTGAGCGCGGCTTTCGCCTGGGGTGCGGTCATCCTGCGCGCCGGGTCGACCGTGAGCAGCCCGCGAATCACCTGTGCGAGTGCCGGCGAGGCCCGGTGCAGCACAGGCGGTTCGTTCATGATCGCGTGCAACGTGGACGCCGTGGAGGTCCGCTCGAACGGGCTGATGCCCTCCACCGCGTGGGCGATGGTGACCCCGAGCGCCCACAGGTCCGACGCGGGCGAGGCCTCCCAGCCGCTGAGCCGGTCCGGCGACATGTACGCGGGCGAGCCGACGATCCCGCCGTTTGTGGTGAGTCTGGGGTCGTCGACGGCTTGAGCGATGCCGAAGTCCGTGAGCTTCACCGCGCCGTCGGGCCGCACCATGATGTTGCTGGGCTTGACGTCCCGGTGCACGATGCCCGCAGCGTGCGCCGCCTCGAGAGCGTTGAGCGTCTGCAGCGCGATGCCGGCCATCCAGGTCGAGTCGCGTGGCCCGTGCCGTTGGACGATGGTCGCCAGGTCGGCCGCGTCCACCAGTTCCATCGCGAGGAAGGTGCGGTCGTTCTCCCGCACGACGTCGTACACCGTCACCACCGCCGGGTGGTTCAGCCTGCCCGCGGTGCGCGCCTCACGGAGCATGCGCTCCTCGAGGACGGTGCGTTCCTGCGGGGAGATGCCGTTCGGAGGGTGCAGCTCTTTGAGTGCCACGGCCCGGCCCAGCAGCTGGTCCTGGGCGCGCCACACGACACCCATCGCGCCGCGGCCCAGCTCGGCGAGTAGTGCGTAGCGGTTGGCGATGACTCGCTGGTGCACGAACTATCCCTTCTGGACGCCCCCAGATTTCCGCGAGCATAGCCACGGGTGTGTGAGCGCTCTCGCCATGGTCACGTGTGGCGGGCTGAGGTGGTTCGAGCGTGTGGGCTGGAGCACAGGGCAGACGTGGCCGCGGACGCGAAACGGCCCCGGAGCTCGGAAGCTCCGGGGCCGTTCACAGGTGGTGCGGGACGGTCAGGCGCCCTCGGCCGCCAGGTCGTCGTCGTCCATGTCCTTGCCGCCGTTGGCCGGCTTCGGGCCACCGTTCTTGCGGGTGCGGCGCTGCGGGCGGGGCAGCGCGGTGGGCGGCGGGGGCGGGGTCGGGGAGCCGCCGCCGAGGATGAGCTCGGCGAAGGTGGCCATGGCCTCGTCCAGCTGGCCGCCGATGCGCAGTTCGGACTCCTGGTTCGACTTGCGGACCAGGGACTGCAGCGAGTCGGCGTCCGGGCGGGCGCCGACGGTCTCGGCGACCTTGGACAGGCTCGTCTCGACCGAGCCGCCGAGCTCGGTGATGCGGGCCGCGAAGCCGTCCTCGACCTTGTCCAGGCGGTCGGTCATCGTGTCGAGCTTCGAGGTGACCTGCTCCAGGCGGCCGGCGAGGGCCTCCAGGCGGTCGGCCGCGTCGACCTGGTCGCGGGACTGCTCGATGGCCGCGTACAGGGCTGTGCGGGCCTCGTCCAGCTTGCCGTTGACGGTCTCGCGGGTGTCGGCGACCGCGGACGTCAGCTCGGCGCGGGTCTCGGCCAGCGAGGACGCCAGTGCGTCGCGGGTCTCGGCGACCGTGCCGGCCAGCTGACCGCGGGTCTCCGCCACGGCGCCGGACAGCTCGGTGCGGGTCTCGGCCAGTGCGCCGGACAGCTGGTCGTGGCGCTCGGTGGCGGCGGTGATCAGCTTCTCGCGGCTGTCCGTGATCGCGCCGGCCAGCTCCCCGCGGCTGTCGGAGATCGCGGAGATCAGCTCGGCGCGGGTGGCGGCCAGCGAGTCGCGGGACTCGTCGGCGCGGCCGTGCAGGCCAGAGAAGGAGTCGGCGAGGATCTTCTGCAGGGCCTCGCGCGTGCCGTCGAGGTGCTCGTGCACGCCCTCGTCGACCTCGTCGAGACGGCCGCGCAGGGCGGCTTCGAGAGCCTCGATGCGCTCGCGCAGCGGGTTGGTCACGGCGCCCGGGATCGCGTCGACCTTGCCGTCCTGCTTGTCCAGGTGACCGTCGAGGTCGTCGATGCGCTTGTGGATGCTCGAGAGCTTGTCCTCGAGACCGTCCATGCGGCCCGCGACACCTTCGAAGCGGCCGGCGACGCCGTCGAGGCGGCCGTCCAGCTGGGCGAAGGGCTTGGCGAGCTTGTCCACCAGGGCGTCGACCGCGCGACCGATGTCGGCGACGGCGTTGTCCTGGGCCTCCAGCTTGGCGAGGGCTTCGTCCAGCCGCTCCGCGAGAACGCTGACCTCGGTGCGGTCCGGCAGCTCCGACAGGCGCTTGCGGACCGAACCCAGCGACTCCAGAGGCGACATTCGGGCGTGGATCTCGTCCAGCGCGTCGAAGATCTGCTGCTGCTCGCTCTCACGGATCTCGGCGGCGCGCGTGAGCATGTTGCGCATGCGATCGAAGGACATCGTGGAGTTGTTGTTCTCTGTCACGGCTGAGTGCCTTCGTCCAGGGGAGGGGGAGACCACGGAAGCCTATCCGCGTCACGTGACGACTCTGTACCACCCCCGCCAGAAAACGGCCGGGTGCGGACGGGCGACTGGCCCGATCAGGCTACCGGATTACTCTGAACGCCAAGTTACTGGCCGGAAGCGGCCAGTTGCGACCGGTGATGTTCCTACCTTGGGGTGACTAAAGCCTCGGCGTGGTTGCAGAAAGTTGTGATCACGGATCGGCAACGTCCGTGAACCAGCAAGTGATCATAGCGGGAGCAAGATCAATTTGGCCAGCACTGAAGCGGCGTGTCGTCTGAAGTAACGTGTAGCAATGTCCACGCCGCTTTCCTTGGAGACCATCCGCAGCGCGCCGAAGGTGCTGCTGCACGACCACCTCGACGGTGGCCTCCGCCCGCAGACGGTGATCGAACTCGCCGATGCCTCCGGCTACCAGGGCCTGCCCACCACAGACGCGGGCGTCCTGGGCGGCTGGTTCCGCGACAACGCCAACTCCGGTTCGCTCGTGCGATACCTGGAAGGCTTTGCCCACACGTGCGGAGTCATGCAGGACGAGGCCTCCCTCGTCCGCGTCGCCGCCGAGGCGGTCGAAGATCTCGCGGCGGACGGCGTCGTCTACGCCGAGATCCGCTACGCGCCTGAGTTGTTCGTGGAGAAGGGCCTCTCGCTCGAGCAGATCGTCGAAGCCGTCCAGGAGGGCTTCCGCGTCGGTTCCGCCCGCGTGGCCGAGACCGGCCGCAAGATCCGCGTCGGCACCCTGCTCTGCGCCATGCGCCAGAACGAGGGCTGGCTGCGCATCGCCGAGCTCGCCGTCCGCTACCGCGACCTCGGCGTCGTCGGGTTCGACATCGCGGGCCCCGAGGCCGGCTTCCCTCCCACCAGGGGCCTCGACACGTTCGAGTACCTGCGCCAGCAGAACGCGCACTTCACCATCCACGCCGGTGAGGCGTTCGGCCTGCCGTCCATCTGGGAGGCGATCCAGCACTGCGGTGCCGAACGCCTCGGCCACGGCGTGCGGATCGTCGACGACATCAAGGTCTCCGGCGACGGCACCGTCCAGCTGGGCCGCCTGGCCGCGTACGTCCGCGACCGCCGCATCCCGCTGGAGATGTGCCCGACCTCGAACCTGCAGACCGGCGCCGCTCAGTCGATCGCCGACCACCCGATCGGCCTGCTCGCCAAGCTGCGGTTCCGCGTCACCGTCAACACCGACAACCGCCTGATGAGCGACTGCACCCTGTCGAGCGAGTTCGCCACGCTGGTCGACACGTTCGGCTACGGGTGGGCCGACCTGCAGTGGTTCACGATCAACGCCATGAAGTCGGCGTTCATCGGGTTCGACGAGCGGCTCGCGATCATCAACGAGCTGGTCAAGCCGGGCTACGCGGCGCTCACCGCGTAGCCGCTTGCGCTGAGGCTCTCGCCACGCGCGATTGGTCGCGTACCAGCGGATGGTGTCCGGGACGCCGGTTTCGGGGTTGGCGTCCGGGTGCCGCCGTGCTACCGCGTGGCCCAAGCGCTCTCGTCGATGGGGCTGAGCCGCTGCAACGGTTCCCGCCAAGCGCGGTTGGCCGCGTACCAGCGGATGGTGTCCCGGACACCGGTTTCGGAGTCGGCGTCCGGGTGCCGCCGTGCTACCGCGTGGCCCAAGCGCTCTCGTCGATGGGGCTGAGCCGCTGCAACGGTTCCCACCACGCCCGGTTGGCCGCGTACCAGCGGATGGTGTCCCGGACACCGGCCTCGAAGCCGATCTCCGGGCGCCATCCGAGTTCGCGGCCGCCTGCGTACCAGCAACATGGGCGTGCCCCGGCCGCTCCGGCGACACCTACTACGTCCTCGGCAGCCTGCACCAAGGCAACTTCCCGTTCGCCGCGGTGAGCTACCGGGTTCGTTGAGCGCCAACGAAAAAGGGCCACCCCGCGGGGTGGCCCTTTTTCGTGTGATCAGTTGGAGTTGAGCCGGTCCTCGAACGCGGCCTGCAGCTCGCGGAACTTGGCCACCTCGGCGTCGTACGGAGCGGACGGCGCGAGACGCGTCGGGTCGGGCGACACGACGAACGACACCAGCCAGCCCAGCGACTCGGACGAGGCCAGCGCGTCCTTCACGGACTCGTCGTCGGCCCAGTCGGCCGCGTCCTCGAACAGTTCGACGGCGAGGTCGAGCTGGTGCGGGTCGAGGGCGTCGGGGCCCTCCTCCATGTCCTCGGCGATGCCGGTCAGCACGTAGACGTTGTCGTCGTCCACGTCGACGTCGAGCTCACCCGCGGTGGCCTTGACCTTGACGTCGTTCCACGTCGCGACGTCGGCGAGGTCGTGGTCGTCGTTCTCGGCCACGAACCGGCTCAGGCCGCGCTGCGAGGTGAAGACCTCGATCTTGCCGCGACGGCCCAGGAACACCGGGTCCTCGTCGAGGTAGCAGCGCAGCGTGTAGAACTCGCCGGCCGAAGTGATGATCTTGACGGGGTCGATGCCGACCTCGGTCCAGAAGCCAGCGGGCTCGTCCTCGCCGGACTCCTCGTCGTCCGAACCGGCGGCGTCGACGGCGGCCGCGGCGGTCTCGGCCTCGAGGGCGGCGAGCTCCTCCTGGGCGACGGAGAGCTGCTTCTCCGGGACGTCCGGCGTGCTCACGACGCTGTCGATCGCGTCGAGCACCTCGTCCCACTTCTCGGAGACGACCTCGGACAGCTCGTCCCACAGCTTCGCGCCGTCACGGCCGCTGAACGGCAGCGTGCCCTGTGGCAGCAGGGAGAAGCCCTCGGCGCTGTCGAGCACCTCGTGGACCTTCTCCAGGTCGCAGACGTCCGCGAGCGCGCGAACGATCGCGATGACGTCGGCCAGCTCGCCGATCGTCCAGGTGTCCGGGTCCTCGGCGATCAGCTCAGGCACGCCGACGAGGTCGAACTGGTGGTTGTCGTCCGGCGAGAGGTCCGCGACGCCCAGCGACGGCACGACCGGCCACGCTGGGTGATCGGTGAGGTCGTGCTCCTCCGCGGTGCGGACGAAGGCGGCGAGATGCGCGGCGTCGGGGAAGACGAACAGGTCTTCCTCGTCGCCGAGGAACGCCTCCCACTCCTCGCCCTTCTCGCGCCAGCGGGGTGCCCACAGCGTGACGACGTCACCCTGCGTCAGCCCCAGCTCGATGGGGACGATGTCCTGCGCCATCCTGACCTCCCGGTCACGCCTGCCTGATGCCGTGGGCGAGCCTAACGGTGCTGATCACCGGCGCCCAAAGGGGTTCTCGAAGAACGCGTCCTCGTCGGGGTCGTCGACGAACGGCGTCCTGGGCCGCCGCTCCCCAGTTGCCTCGGGAGCTGCGGATTTCGGGGGCACGACGGGGTTCCACGTCGACCGGAAGGGGGAGTCTCCCACGATCGACTCGACGTCGATCGCCATTCCGTCGCCCAGCGCCAGTGCCATCTTGTTGAAGCTCGTCTGCACGGCCGCGTTGGTCGCGAGCCGCACGGTCTCCGTGACGACCTCGCCGACGGCTTTCGCGCCTTGCTGCAGCAACGCCGGGTGCAGGTGCAACGCCCTGATCTCGCCCTTCGCGGACGCGGTGACCATGCACAGCCCGTTCGGGTGCTCGACCGTCTCCGCGGTCCGCGCGAGGTCGCTCTGCAGCTGTTCGGTCGCCTGCATGCGCTCTTCGTTCACCGCCGCCACCCGAGCTCGTCCTCGTCCTGCTCGCGCGCGAAGCCCAGCTCCGTCAGCTCCCGCGGGTCCACGACCCGCTCCAGCGTCTGGTGCAGCCTGCTCGACGCGTCGCGCTGCGCCTTCTCGGCGATCCGCATGATCTCGGCGGCCAGCCCCTGAGGGCCCATCCGCAGCGCCGCCGCACTCACCGCGATCTGCTGCGGGGGACCACCGGGCGTGGCGACGACCGTCACGGCACCGTCCGGTGAGGACGCTCGTCCCGTGATGGGACCACTGCGCGCGACGTGCTGCGACACGGCCTGCTCGACATCGCGCACCTTGCTCGCGGCGCGCTCGACGTCGTCGTCCACCTGATCACCCCCTACTGCGACAGTGTGCCGCATGATCCTGCGTTCGGTCCTGCTGTTCGTGCTCGCCGCCCTCATGGAGATCGGCGGCGCCTGGCTCGTCTGGCAGGGCGTGCGCGAGCATCGCGGCTGGCTGTGGATCGGCGGCGGCGTGATCGCGCTGGGCATCTACGGCTTCGTCGCCACGTTGCAGCCCGACGCGAACTTCGGCCGGATCCTCGCGGCTTATGGTGGCGTCTTCGTGGCCGGCTCGCTCGCCTGGGGCATGGTCGTCGACGGCTTCCGCCCGGACCGCTACGACGTGATCGGCGCCCTGGTCTGCCTGGCCGGGGTGGCCGTGATCATGTACGCGCCGAGATGACGCTTTCGAGCAGCGCGGTCAGTTCGGCCGCCACGTCGTCGAGCGGCTGGATGCTGCGCTGGGCCCGGCACATGACGACGGCCCCCTCGGCGGCTCCGACGACCAGTGTGGCGAGCTGAGCGGCCCGTCGTGCTTCGACGCCGTGCTGCTCCAGCGACTCGGCCAACTGCCTCGACCACGCCCTGAACGCCTCGGCGGACGCCGCGAGCGCCTCCGGGTGCGCCGCCTCCTCGACCGCCACGGCGACGACGGGACAGCCCGCCTGGAAGTCGGTGCCCGCCACGACCTCGCGCCACAGCCCGAAGAAGGCCCTGACCCCCTCCGCCGGTCCCTGGCGCAGCTTCTTGTCGAGCACCCTCGTGACGATCTCCGCGGACAGCCGCACGGCCTCCGTGGCCAGCTGGTTCTTGCCGCCGGGGAAGTAGTGGTACGTCGAGCCGAGCGGTGTGCCCGCGTGCTTGGCGACCTCCCGGATGCTCGTCGCGTTGAGGCCGCGGCGCCGGATCATGTCGGCGGCTCCGGCGACGATCTGCTCTCGGGACATGGCACACCTCATTGGCTATAACGATCGTCATAGGATAGCGTGCGCCCTCGGGTTATTACAGTCGTCATAGACCGGGAGCACATCATGCCGATGATCGAACTGACCGCACCTGCCGGATCGCTGACCGACGCGGGCCGCAAGAGCGTGCAGCGCGACCTCGCCACGCTGCTGCTGAAGTGGGAGGGCGCCCCGGACAACGAGTTCTTCCGCTCGGTGGCGTGGACCTACCTGCACGAGCTGCCCGCCGGAGCCCAGACGACCGGCGAGGACGACGCACCGCGGTTCCGGGTGGACGTCCGGGTGCCGACCGGTGTGCTGTCGGATCGGCGCAAGGCCGGCCTCGTGCAGGAGGCGACCGCGCTGGTGCTCGAGGCCGCCGGGCTGAGCGAGCAGGACGCCATGCGGGTGTGGGTGCTCATCCACGAGCAGCCGGAGGGGACCTGGGGCGCCGGTGGGCAGATCGTCAAGTTCGACGAGCTGAAGGCCGCCGCCCAGGCCGCCAAGTCCTGAGAGATCAGCCCGTCGGGCGGTAGAAGCCGTAGAACGACATCCCGCTGTTCGTCGTGCGGATCTTGCCGACCTGCACGGGGTCACCGGCCTCGACCATCTGGCCGTTGCCGATCACCATCGCGACGTGGCCTTCCCACACGACCAGGTCGCCGGGCAGCACCTCGCCCGGCGGCACCGACGCGCCCATCGCCTGCGAGGAGGCCGGACGCGGGATGTCGAAGCCCGCGTTCTTGTAGGCCCACTGCGTGAGGCCGGAGCAGTCGGTGCCCTGCGGCGGGTTCGCGCCACCCCACACGTAGGGCGTGCCGAGTGCCGACAACGCGTTGCGGACGGCCTTGGCCGCGGTCTCGTTCGGCGCCTCGGCACTGCTGCCGTCGGGCAGGTTCACGCCGACGCCGGTGCCGGGCTGCGGCGGGATCGCGACCGGCAGGCGAGGACCGGAACCGCCGCCACCTCCACCGCCGCCCGAGCCTCCGCCGCCTCCACCACCCGAGCCGCCGCCCCCGCCGCCACCCGAGTGGGAACCGGAACCGGTGCTCGGCCCGGACTCCTGCTGCTTCTTGGTGTCGGTGGCTCCGGCGGTCGAGGTGGCCCCGTCGTCACCGCCGAGCGGCTCGCCCAACTTCTCGAGCGCGCCAGCGTCGGGCTTCTGCAGCCCGTTCAGCTGCCCCACCAGCTGCGTGAGCTGGTCGCGGACCTTCTGCAACTCGGCGGAGGTCTTGCCCTGGTAGCCGGAAGCCATCCCGGCGAGGTCGGCCAGCGCGGCCAGCACCACCCCGGGCCCGGCCACCAGCGACGCCGCCACGGCGGCCGCGAGCTTCGGCGTCGCCTTCGAGGTGAACTCGTCGATCAAGCCCTGGATCGCGCTGCGCCCACCGGTCACCGCGGAGACACCGGTGGAAGCCACGGTCTTGAACACGGAAGCGTTGGAGGACAACGTGGTCGCGGCCGAGGAGAACGTGGCCACCCGACCGGTGAAGGCATTGGCCTTCTGCCCGGACCACGTGTTCAGCACGGCCGTGGAAGCCGAGGAGTGCCGCGATCCCACGTCCGTCATGGCGGTCTGCGCCCGGCCGAACGCGTCACCGGCACGCGTGGCACCGCCCGTGTCACCGTCCAGCTTGGCCAGATCTTCCTTCATGGGCGCGATGAACGCGCTCAGGAGTCCCTCGACGCTCATGCACGCGCCGCCTTCTCCAGCGACGCCTTGGTCGCCTCCTCCTGGGCGATGTAGGCCTCACGGGCCTTCGACACGGCGGTCCCGAGGCCGGCCAGCCCGGTCGACGCGGCCTTCAGCGCGTCCATCTGCGCCTGCGCGGCCGTCTGGAACGCCGCGTTGAGCCCGATCTCGTTGCCGATCTTGCCGAAGCAGTCGCCGGGCAGCGCCGTGGTGCCGTTCAACGTGCTGGTGCCGACCGCGCCCACCTCGCTCGCCAGACCGCTCACCGCGGACGCGTACGCGGTCAAGGCGTCGAGGTCGACCTTGAGACCCTGTTCCGCCATCTGAAAGCTTCTTCCCCCAGTAGTGACCTGTTCGCCTTGATCCTGCCCCGATGAGCGGTACCTCGCCCGACGTTCCGCCAAGATCATGGAACGGTGGGTGTGATCGAGCACTGGAACCGGATCCTGGCATGGCTGGCGGAGCACGCTCCAGCCACCCGTGCCGTGCTGCGTCCGAGGTACGACGCGCTGCCGGAGCTTCGGGTTCCGATCGACCTCCAGATGTGGTGGAGCGTCTACGGCGGCACCGAGGAGGGCCTCTACGCCGAGATCCTGCCGCCCTTCTACACGCCGCTGGGCGCCGATCGCGCGTTCGTGCTCAGGGAGACCCACACGAGCAAGCCCGCGGACGCCTCCGAGGCCGGTTCGCCGACGACAGGTTTCCACCCCGAGTGGCTGCCGATCGCGTTCGACGGCACGGGCGACGTGCTCGCGGTCGATCTGAGGCCCGGCGTGCTGCGCGGCTGCGTGGTCGAGTGGGACCAGGAGCGCAACGAGATGGTCAAGCCGGAGTGGACGTCGATCATCGAGATGTTCGACCAGGTCGCGACGGCCCTGGAGAACCGCGGCGCGGTCGGCCACTGCTTCCCCGAGGTCAACACGGTCGGCGAGCTGGGCTGGCGGACCAGCTAGACGCGCTCGAGGATGCCGAGCGAGATCAGGCCCTCGACGATCTGGTCCACGCCCAGCGCCGCGAGCAGGACGCCGAGCACGCGCGAGAGCACCCAGGCGTAGGTCATCTTCATCCAGCGCATCGCGATGCCGAGCAACGCGATCGCGGCCAGGTCGAGCGCGATCACCGCGGCGAACCCGCCCGCCAGCACGAACGTCGTCCCGATCGACTTCGTGTCCGAGAGCAGGAACAAGTACGCCAGCGCCACCGGGTTCGCGTAGTAGGCGGTGGCCAGTTCGTGGGTGCCGCCTGTCTCGTCGTGCGTCGGCTCCTGCTTGCGGCCGAGCACGAGGTCCAGCGCGTGCACGAACAGGATCACGCCGCTGGCCAGGTACAACGAGCCTTCGCTGAGGTGGAAGATCGAGAGCAGCACCCGTCCGGCCACGACCACGAACAGGCCGACGCCCAGGGCGATCGCGGTCGAGGTGAACGCCACCCGCCACCGCGTCCGGGAGTCGGCGCCCTCGGTGTCCATCAGGAACGCCAGGAGGATCTTCGGCGGGCCGACCACGGCGACGAGGATGGAGAACACCTCCACGAACTTCATGGCCGCCATGATCGGGCGGAGGGCCCGGCGGCGCGCGTCACCTCACGCCGCCGGGTGAACGTGGGGTCAGGCGGGTCCCGACACGCCGAGGTACTTGCTCCCGGCCGAGCCGAAGGAGTTCGCGAGGTCGGTGGAAGGAACGGACTGGCTCCGGCCGAAGCACACCGACCACGAGTTCGCGGCGACGCCGGACGACGGGCACTCCCAGATGTCGATCTGCCCGCGGCCCTCGGTCCACAGGTCGACCGTCGCCGTCGTGGAGTAGAGGCCGGCCCGGTTGTTGCGCACGATCACCGCGCCCTGCGCCGAGCCTCCGCCGGACGACCTGATCGTGCAGACCTGCGCGACCACGTTGGTCGTGACCGCCTGGCTGCTCGCGCAGACCCAGTTGTGGGGACTGGAAGTGATCGGGTTCGTGTTGCCGTACGCCTTCCAGCTGCCCGCCGAGACGGCGGAGGCGGGGCTCACCATCACCGCGGTCAGGCCCAGAAGGGCGGCGGTGACGGCGATCGTTCTCTTGGCTCGCATGGCGCCGAGGATCCACACGCGTCTTGCAGGTTTTCTGGAATCCGCAGCTCAGCGTGCGCTGACGAGCTCGCGCTGCGGCACTGAGACGGCCTTCGCGCGGGCGTAGACCTTCACGGCGGCCAGTGCGCCGAGCCAGCCCAGCGCGGTGCCGGTCGTGTTCGTGATCAGGTCGTCGACGTCGAAGATCCGGTTGGCCCACATCAGCTGTGAGCCTTCGATCAGCAGCGAGACGCCGTACCCGATCAGCGCGGCCTGCCCGACCGTGCGCTTGCCCCAGAACATCAGCATCGCGCCGAGCGGCACGAACAGCAGCACGTTCAACGTCATCTGGTCGAACGCGATCTGCCCGTCGCGGAACGTGTCGGCGATCCACTGGAACGGCACCAGCTGCACGGCCTGGCGCGGCGGCACGGTCTGCACGGGCAGGAACGTCGCCGCGAACAGCATGCTCGCGTACGTCGTGATGGTCGCGCTGCGGAAAGTCAGCTGACGGAAGAACAGTTGCGGCAGCAGGAAGACGACCGACAGGAAAAGGCCCCACTGAATGCTCGCGAGCTGTGAATTCGTCATGAATCAAAGCTATGAAAATGGCCCTCGGCGCACATCGCGCTGAGGGCCAGTCTCATCCTCGTACTTCCGGCCGAGAACTACTCGGCCGCGTAATCCCGCGGGCTGATGCCGCGTAGTACCGGACCGCAGGCCAGGGCTGCTACCAGCGCAACCACCATGCCGACGCCCACAGGAGCGAGCACCCACGGCGTCAGGGGCATTTCGCCGTGGCCGACGAGTCCGCGCGCCAGAGTGAGCAATCCGAGACCCACGACAATGCCCGCACCGCACGCCGCGATTGTGACCGCGAACACCGGCAACATCACTTCGCGGCGCAATGCGTGACCCAGGACACGAACAGGAGTTCCTGCCGCGATCAACGCACCGAAAGTGCGCCTGCGGTCGATCACCGACCCGGCCGCCGCCACCGCCGCGCCGATGCCGCCGAGCACCGCCGCGATCGACAGACCGATGATCGTGGCTCGCTCCAGGTCCTCCATCAGCGTGTCGCCGTAGAGCTCCCGCTGCTCGCCGTCCACCAGCCGCACGCCCGGCAGGGTGCCGATCAACGCCGTGTGCACGGCCTCGCGGTTCTCCGCGGAAGTGAGCACGCCGACCATCGACGCCTTGCCCTCGACACCGGGCAGCAGCTCCGGGTCGATCACCCCGCTGATCCGGCCGTGGCCGTCGAACGGCCGCGTCTCGACCTGCGCGGGCAGCCGGGTGGTCACGACGTCGTGCGGGCCGGTCGAGGAGAACTCGCCGCCGTCCAGCTTCGAGTGCGAGTACACGGCAGGCCCGGACCCGCACTTCAGCCCGTTCAGCACCTTGGCGACGTCAGCGCATTTCCCGACGACGACGTACGGGTTGTAGGAGCCCTCCCCACCCGTGTCCACCCTGCCGTCCAGCATCGTGACGATCGGCGCCGAGGTCTGCAGGCGCAACGGAGTGAGGTCGTGTGCCACTTCCTCCGCGACGATCGCGTTCTCGTTCCACGTGTCGTCGCGGTAGGGCACCTGGCTCGCCAGTCCCGGCAACATGGTCAGCGCCATCGAGCCGGTGAACACCGCGATCACCACCCCGGCCGAGCCGCGGAACGCCGCCACCGGGTCACCCGACAACCGCCGTCCCGCCAGCAGGGTCGAGGGTTTGTGCCAGCGCGAGACGAAGAACCGGCCGACCCACGCCGTCACCACCGGACCGGCCAGCACGAGTGCGAACGCCACCGCGCCCAGTCCCAGCAGCACCACGGTGAACTGGTTGTCGCCGCTGACCTGCTGCGCGTACATGATCCCGAGGAAGAACACGCCCATCGCCCCGGCGATCATCAGCAGCCGCCACGACCGGACCTGGCGCTTCTCCTCGGCCGCCAGCGGTTTCTGGACCACGCGCCGCAGCCCCGTGATCGCCGCCGCGACGACGAGCACCGGAGCCAGCACGGCCACCGCGACCACGACCGCGGTCGAGGGGACGAAGTCGCCCGGATACCAGGTGCCGCCCTCCCACGGGATCTTCGCGGTGATGTGGCTGAACGGCTGCGCCAGCACCACGCCGAGCACGCTGCCGACCACCGCGCCGACGGCTGTCTCGGCGGCGGTCATGACCACGACCTGACGCGGGCTCGCGCCGGCGAGCCTGAGCGCCGCCAGCCGCCGTTCCCGTTTCGCCGCGGTCAATCGAGCGGCCGATGCGACCAGCACCAGGCACGGCACGACGAGCACCACGAGCCCGACGCGGGTGAGCAGGTAGAGCATTCCGTGGTAGTCGTCGCGGTACGAGCCGGTGCCGCCGGCCAGGCCCGCGACCTGGAACCCGTTCTCGATCCTGTCGTGCCCGATGATCGCGACGAGCTCACCGGGGTACTTCAGCGCCTCCGGCCCCAGTTCGCCGATCTGCTTGCCGGGGAAGCGGTTCCCGAGTTTTTCGGCCGGCGTGCCGCGCACCAGGTCGGACAGCGCGGGCGACAGCAGCACCTCGCCCGCCTCGGGGAACTTCGCGATTCCCTTGGCCACCGGCACGTCGCCCTGCTTGTTGCGCGCGACGTCGAACCGTTCGATCAGCTTGCCGTCGAACGAGTCCTTGTTCAGCGCAACGGAAATGGCGCCCTTCTCGGCCCCACCCATGACGTCGCGCCACGCCGTGCGGTCCGCCCGCGCCTGCAGGCCGTTCGGTGCGGCGACGAGCCACAGCACCAGCGACACCGCGATCATCACGCCGAGCGCGACCAGCACGGTCGCGACCTGGCTGCGCCGGTCCCTGCGCAGCACCGCGAGAGCGATCCTCACGCGGACACCCCCGCGGCGATGCGCCCGTCCTGGATCTCGACGACGCGCAGTGCCCGGTCCGCGATCGCCTTGTCGTGCGTGACGATCACGACGGCCGCGTTGGTCTCGTCCGCGGCTTGCAGGAGGGCGGTCATCATCTCCTGGCCGGTCCGCGTGTCGAGGGCACCAGTCGGTTCGTCCGCGAAGATCACCCGAGGCTGGTGCGCCAGTGCCCGCGCGATCGCCACTCGTTGCGCCTGGCCGCCGGACAGTTCTCCGGGCCGTCGTTTCTCCAGGCCCTGCAGGCCGAGGCGCCCGAGCCACAGCTGGGCCGCGCCGAGCGACTCCTCCCGCGAACGGCCGGCCAGCAGCATCGGCAGGGCGGCGTTCTCCTCCGCCGTGAGCTCGGCGACGAGCATGCCCGACTGGAACACGAACCCGAACGCCGTCCGCCGCAGCTCGCTGCGCCCTGTCTCGTTCAGCTCGCCGATCGCGCGCCCGTCGAGGAACACCTCGCCGCCGTCGGCGCGCAGGATGCCGGACAGCACGTGCAGCAGCGTCGTCTTGCCGGAGCCGGACGGACCGACGACCGCCAGCACGTCCCCGGCGGAGATGTCGATGTCCACCCCGGCGAGAGCGTGCACGTCGCCGTAGGTCTTGACCAGGCCACGAGCGGCCAGAACCGAATTCATGTGTTCACGGTGCCGCGTGCGCCGCGCCAAAACCTCAGCCTTGACGACACACCGGATCAGCCGGATGACCGAGGCCGGAGGGGTGTGATGGTCCTACCGTTGTCTGCCGTGGACAGTCATCGGGGCCAATGGCCGATCGCCGCCGTTCTCGCGCTGCTGATGCTCGGCGAGCTCGTGCTGATGAACACGCCACGCAGCGCGGAGGCGCTGGTGTGGCTGCTCAGCGTGCCGCCGTGCATCGCGGCCGTGCTCTCGTTCAAGTCACGCGCCTTCACGATCCCGGTGACCGTGGCGTCGATCTTCGTGGCGTCGTTCGTCGTCCGGCTGTTCAACGTGAACCTGCCGACGCTGCTGAGCCCGCTGACGGTCGCCGAGACCGCTGCCTGCCTCGTCCTCACCGCCGTCGTCGTGCGCGAGGAGCCGCGCCGCGCCGCCACGTGGTCGGTGGCCTCGCTGATGGCCGTGAGCTTCTTCGCCGCGATCGTCCGCGACAACTGGATCTCGTCCAGCAACTACAACGAGATGCTCGGCTCGCTGGTCCTGGGCTTCGGGGCCGTCGGCGTCGGTATGTACTTCCGCGCGCGGGACAGCGAGAGCGGCCGGTTGATCGCGGCCGCCGTCACCGACGCCCAGAAGGAAGAACGCATCGCGCTGGCCCGCGAGCTGCACGACGTGGTCGCCCACCACGTGACGGGCATGCTCGTGCAGGCCCAGGCCGCGCTGGAGGTCTCCGACGACGACCCGAAGGCAGCCCACCGCCTGCTGCCGGGCATCGTCCGATCGGGCACGGAAGCGCTGGGCGCGATGCGGCGCATGGTCGGCACCCTGCGGCAGGGCGAGAACGAGGTCGCCACGACCGACCTGGCCGCCGACGTGATCTCGGCCGTCGAACGCACCCGCGAGCTCGGCTTCGAGACCCGGCTGCGCGTGGACCTGCCCGACGAGGTGCCGCCGGAGCTCGGCCGCTCGGTGTTGCGCCTGGTCCAGGAGTCGCTCACCAACGTGCACAAACACGCCCAGTCCCCGACGATGATCGACGTGGAGATCTCCAGGACGGCTCGTGGGGCACTGCGCGTGATCGTCGCCGACGACGGCCGGCCTGGCGAGCTGAACCAGGGTGGATACGGTCTCGTAGGCATGCGTGAGCGGGTCGACCTGCTCGGCGGCCTGTTCTCGGCGGGCCCGCGTGAGAACGGCTGGCAGGTGCTCGCCGAGCTACCCCTGGAAGGGACGAAGTGATCTCGGTTCTCATCGCCGACGACCAGGAGATGGTCCGCGTCGGGTTTCGGATGATTCTGGAGAAGCAACCGGACATCACGGTGGTCGCGGACGTGCCGGACGGCATCGCGGCGGTGACCGCGGTCCGCGAGCACAAGCCGGACGTGGCGCTGCTCGACATCCGCATGCCGGGACTGGACGGTCTCGAGGTCACCAAGAAGATTTCGGGTTCGACCAAGGTCGTCGTGGTGACCACGTTCGACCTCGACGAGTACGTGCACACGGCGTTGGAGAACGGCGCTTCGGGGTTCCTGACCAAGGACGCCGGGCCGGCGTTGCTGGTCGAGGCCGTGCGGGCGGCGGCGCAGGGCAACGCGCTGATCTCGCCTCAGGTGACCGTGCGGATGCTGGAGCACTTCGCGCGCCCGGCCGAGCGGCCCGATCTCGGGTTGCTGACCGCACGTGAGCAGGACGTCGTGCGGGAGGTGGCGCGCGGGCTGAGCAACCAGGAGATCGCGTCGGAGCTCTTCCTGTCGCTGTCGACGGTGAAGACGCACCTCGCGTCGGTGCAGACGAAGCTCAACGTGCGCAACCGTGTGGGGATCGCGTCGTGGGCGTGGCGAGCGGGCCTGGTCAACTCGTGACGGAGTTCCCGCGCACCATCGGAAACGTCGCGACCCGCCAGCTGGCCGCCCACGGCTACACGACGTTCGACTCGCTGACGAAGGTGTCGGCGAAGGAGCTGCTGAAGATCCACGGGGTCGGCCCGAAGGCGATCAGGATCCTGGGGGAGGAGCTGGCGGCGCAGGGCAAGACCTACGCCGCCGACTAGGTTCTAGACACCCATGGGGTGCCAGACCGTCTTCGTCTCCAGGTAGGCGCGCAGACGCGACATGTCCGGCGTGACCGCGAAGTCCTCGCTGACCTTGTTGCGCAGCACGCGCTTCACCGTGCCGGCCGCCGAGCGCTCCAGGTCGGCCCTGAGCGACTCGGGCGCGCCGGTGAGGTCGAGCGCGTTCACGTCACCGTGCGACGCGAGCCACGGCGCGATCTCCGCGGTCCGGCCGGTGATGATGTTGACGACACCGCCGGGCAGGTCGCTGGTGGCGAGCACCTCCGACAGCGTGATCGCCGGCAGCGGGCGTTCCTGCGAGGTGATGACCACGCAGGTGTTGCCGGAGGCGATCACCGGCGCGACCACGGACACCAGGCCCAGCAACGACGACTGCTGCGGCGCGAGCACCGCGACCACACCCGTCGGCTCCGGCGTGGAGAACGAGAAGTACGGCCCGGCAACGGGGTTCGCGGACCCCAGCACGGCCGCGATCTTGTCCGTCCAGCCCGCGTACCAGACCCAGCGGTCGATCGCGGCGTCCACGAGGGACTGCGCCTTCTTCACCGGCACGCCCTCGGACGCGGCGACCTCGGTGATGAACTGCTCGCGGCGGCCCTCCAGCACCTCGGCCACCCGGTACAGGACCTGGCCGCGGTTGTAGGCCGTGGCACCGGACCAGCTGCCGAAAGCCTTGCGGGCGGCGGCGACCGCGTCACGGGCGTCCTTGCGGGAGCCCTGCGCGGCGTTGGCGAGGAAGCCGCCCTTGGAGTCGGTCACCGGGTAGCTGCGACCCGACTCGGAACGCGGGAACGCGCCGCCGATGTAGAGCTTGTAGGTCTTCGCGACCGAGACGCGATCAGACATCGAGGTAGGCCTCCAGACCGGTGCGGCCGCCCTCACGGCCGAAGCCCGACTCCTGGTAGCCGCCGAACGGGGCCGTCGGGTCGAAGCGGTTGAACGTGTTGGACCACACCACGCCGGCGCGCATCCGTTGCGCCATCCAGAGAATCCGGGAGCCCTTCTCCGTCCAGACGCCCGCGGACAGGCCGTACGGCGTGTTGTTCGCCTTGGCCACGGCCTCGTCGGGCGTGCGGAACGTCAGCACGGACAGCACCGGGCCGAAGATCTCCTCACGGGCGATCCGCATCGCCTGCGACACGTTGGAGAACACCGTCGGCGCGAAGTAGAAACCCTTGTCCGGCAACGGGCACGACGACGTCCACCGCTGGGCGCCCTCGGCCTCGCCCGACTCGGTCAGCTCCTTGATCTTGGCGAGCTGCTCGCGCGAGTTGATCGCGCCGACGTCGGTGTTCTTGTCCAGCGGGTCGCCGACGCGCAACGTGCTGACGCGCGCGTGCAGCTTCTCGAGCAGCTCGTCCGCGACGGACTCCTGCACCAGCAAACGACTTCCGGCGCAGCAGACGTGGCCCTGGTTGAAGAAGATGCCGTTGACGATGCCCTCGACGGCCTGGTCGAGCGGCGCGTCGTCGAACACGATGTTCGCGGCCTTGCCACCCAGTTCCAGCGTGAGCTTCTTGTTCGTACCGGCCAGCTGGCGCTGAATGATCTTGCCGACGTCCGTGGACCCGGTGAACGCCACCTTGTTGACGTCCGGGTGCTCGACGAGCGTCGCGCCGACGTCACCGGCGCCCGGGATGATGTTGACGACACCCGGCGGCAGGTCGCACTGCGCGATGATGTCGGCCAGCACCAGCGCGCTGAGCGGCGTGGTCTCGGCCGGCTTGAGCACGACCGTGTTGCCGCACGCCAGCGCCGGCGCGATCTTCCACGCGGCCATCAGCAGCGGGAAGTTCCACGGGATCACCTGTCCCGCAACGCCGAGAGGCTTCGGGTCGGGACCGTACCCCGCGTAGCCGAGCTTGTCGGCCCAGCCCGCGTGGTAGAAGAAGTGCGCCGCGGCCGTCGGCACGTCGACGTCGCGCGACTCCTTGATCGGCTTGCCGTTGTCGAGCGACTCCAGCACCGCGAGCTCACGCCCGCGTTCCTGGATCTGCCGCGCGATCCGGTAGATGTACTTGGCGCGCTCGGAGCCGGGCATCTTCGACCACACGCGGTCGTAAGCCCTGCGCGCGGCTTTCACCGCGGTGTCCACATCGGACGCGGACGCCGTCGAGACCTCCGCCAGCACCTCTTCGGTGCCGGGGTTGATGGTCTTGAGCGGCTCGCCGGAGCCCTCGACGAACTTGCCGTCGACGAACATCCGGTAGTTCGGCTTGAGGTTCGCGATGTCCCGCGACTCGGGCGCGGGGGCGTATTCCCACATGTCTTCTCAGTCCACCGTCACGTAGTCCGGGCCGCTGTAGTGGCCGTCCAACTGGGTCCGCCGCTGCATGAGCAGGTCGTTGAGCAACGTCGACGCGCCGAAGCGGAACAGGTGCGGGTCGAGCCACTCGGGCCCGGCCACCTCGTGCACCGCCACCAGGTACTTGATCGCGTCCTTGGTGCTGCGGATGCCGCCGGCGGGCTTCACGCCGCGCAGCTCTCCGGTCTGGTTTTTCCAGTCCCGCACCGCCTGCAGCATCACGTGCGTGACCGGCAACGTCGCGGCGGGCTGCACCTTGCCGGTCGACGTCTTGATGAAGTCACCACCCGCGAGCAGCGCCAGCCAGGACGCGCGGCGCACGTTGTCGTACGTCACGAGCTCACCGGTCTCGAGGATGACCTTGAGGTGCGCGTCCCCGCACGCCTCCTTGATCTTGACGATCTCCTCGAACACCTGCCCGTACCGGCCGCTCAGGAACGCACCCCGGTCGATCACCATGTCGACCTCGGTCGCACCCTGCTCGACGGCGAAGCGCGTGTCGGCGAGCTTGATGTCCATCGTGCTGCGCCCGCTGGGGAACGCCGTCGCGACGCTGGCGATGTTGATGCCCGTGCCCTGCAGCTCCGTCGCGGCCGTCTTGACCATGTCCGGGTAGACGCACACCGCCGCGACCTTCGGCACGTCGGGCCGCTCGGGGTCGGGCCTGCGCGCCTTGGCGGCCAGGCTGCGCACCTTGCCGTGCGTGTCGGCGCCTTCCAGCGTGGTCAGGTCGACCATGCTGATCGCCAGGTCGATGGCGTGCAGCTTGGAGGCCTTCTTGATGCTCCGCGTGCCGAGGCCCGCGGCTCGTTGCTCGACGCCGACCTGGTCGACGCCGGGGAGCCCGTGCAGGAAACGCCGCAGCGACGATTCGTCGCGCACGGCGTCAGCCAGGGCCGACGGCAGTGTCGTTGGAGCAGCCATGCCTGCGAGTCTAGGCGGAATGGGACGCCCGTCCTAAGTGAAGCCGTCTGCGCAGGTCAGGCCATTTGTCGACGCATCTGTGCGCGGTGCAGCGGCACAGTGATCTCGTCGATCTCCGGTGCGTTCTGAGCGTCACTGCCGGTGCCGCTCGGATCAACGAAACGGGTCTGTCAGAGGGAGTCCTTCACCACCCCAGCTCGGCGAGCCCTTCCAGGACGCACTCGTCGAGGTTCGTGAACCCCTCCTGCTTGACCCCGCCCGCGAACAGCACCCACTTCGAGTCGAGGCTGTACTGGACGATGAACAGCTGGCCGGCCTCACCGAGCGCGTCGAAGAGCTCCGCGTACCCGTCGGCGTCACTGATCGGCTCGTCGAGCCACGACCAGTCGCCGGGGAGGGTCGCCAGGTCTTTGCGCGCGCTCGCAAGGGCGCGGTCGAGGTCGGCGAAGTCGCCGCCGGACATCCAGTACTCGTCGGCGTACGGCGGTTTGCGCAGGCGCAGCGTCCACTTGTTGCGCGGCCGCGGTCCGTCTATCTTCATCATGAAGACGACGCCGGTCTGCCCCACCCGTTCGACGAACTCCGCCAGCAGCATCAGTCGAGGAGCTCGCGCAGGATCTGGCCCTTCTTGCGCTTGGGCCCCTTCACCTCGACGCCACCCATGATCGCGAGCCCGGTGATCCGCACCGTCGGTGCGCCGGGAATGTGCCGCCGCCCTGGCGCCCTGTCCTCGAACGCCCCCATGAACCCGAACCCGTCGACCTTCACGTTGATGTCGTCCGGCACGCGGATCTCGACGCCGCCCCAGAACGCGAACACGCTGATCGTGACCTCGGCCTCGGCGAAGCGCGCGTGGGTCAGGTCGAGCTCGATGCCGCCCATGACCGCCACGGCGTTGTGCAGGCGCGGGACCACCCACTGGCCCTTGCGGTTGACACCCGACCAGAAGGCGACCGACACCGCGCTGCCCGGCTCGCCGCCGATGCGGTCGCTCACCGCAGGCTGGTACTGCGGGATGACCGGCGGTTGGGGCAGGCCGCTCAGCACCAGGTCCGCGGTGATGGGAACGAGCTCGCCGTAGGTCTTCGCGGCGTAGACGGCCACGAGCCTTTCGTCCAGCTCGTGGATGTCGAGGCGGCCCTCGGCGGTCGCCTTGTGCAGCACCTGCGCGATCCGTTCCCGGTCGGCGTCGGAGGCGCGCATGTGACTCTGGTCAGCGGGTACCAGCTCGTCGCTCACCCGATCGAGTCTAGAACCCTCACCTGCGGTTCGGTGCGTACTTGACCGTGATCGCAAATGCCAGCACCAGCAGTGCTCCGAGCGCCGCAGCGAGCGTCGGGCTGTAGCCCCACGTCATGGGCAGCACACCGATCACCACCGCCAGTGACGCGGACACACCCAAGATGACCAGCGGGGACTCGCACAACTGCTGGCCGGGCTTCTGCTCGATCGTCACCGCTCGTACCTCCGCGTCTCAACTGGCTCAAGAGACACTTCGGAGTCGCTTTGTCGATTCTTTACTCCCGGATCGGGTTGTGCGGGCCCCGAATCGGGTGATCATCGGAACGGGTTCGTCACCGGAGGGTCGACGGCCGCACCGTCGACCCGCCCGAGGTCACGCCGTCGGCTGGCGCAGCGGCAGTCCGGCCGCCCGGTAGATCGAGTCGATCACCGTCATGTTCTTCACCGCGTCGTCCGCGGTTGTCGGGAACGGCTTGCCGTGCAGCACCGCGTCGGTGAACGCGTCGAGCTGGTAGGCGTAGGTCGCGCGCTTCCCGAACTTCTCCGAAGTGCTGCGGTTCTTGAGCTTCAGCGACAGCCGGTGGAACGCCTGCGGCCCGAGCGGGTTGAACACGCTCAGCGTGCCGTTCTCGCCGATGGCCTTCATCGACAGCTTGAACACCGTCGACGACCACAGCGACGCGTGCACGGAACCCGTGTGGCCAGAAGGGAAACGCAGCGACGCGCGCATCGCCCGGTCGATGGACGGCCCGCGCAGCAACGCTCGTGCGGAACGGACCTCGGGCTCTTCGCCGCCCAGCAGACGTGCCATGTGCACGGCGTAGCAGCCCGCGTCCATCATCGCGCCGCCCGCGAGCGAGTAGTCGTAGCGGATGTTGGAGAACACCGGCAGCGGGAAGCAGACGGACGCCTCGACGTGTCGCAACGGCCCCAGCACGCCGGAGCGCATGATCTCGTCCACGCGCACGGCCAGCGGGTGGTAGCGGTAGTGGAACGCCTCCATCACCACCAGGCCGGAGGCGTTGGCCGCCGAGGCCACGGCGGCGGCTTCCGAAGCGTTGGCGGTGAACGGCTTCTCGCACAGCACGTGCTTGCCGGCTTCCAGCGCGGCCAGCGTCCACTTGCCGTGCAGGCCGTTGGGCAGCGGGTTGTAGACGGCGTCGACCGCGGGATCCGCCAGCAGGTCCTCGTACGAGCCGTGCACGCGCGCAATGCCGTGCTTGTCGGCGAACGTCTGGGCCTTGTCGGCGGATCGCGCGGCCACCGCCACGACTTCGGCGACGGTCGAGGAGCGGGCCGGGCGGATGACAGCGGCCGGCGCGATCATGGCCGCGCCGAGGACTCCGATGCGCACGTGGTCTGTCACGCGGCCGACCCTACACCCACTTAGTTAACGGTGTTCACTCGACCAGATCCGTGGTGCGGGAAGGGAAGAACGGGATTCGATCGATAGGCGCCGGGTCGGACCAGTTCCACGACTCCATCTGGCGGCGCGAACGCCTGCCGAAGAACGCGCGCCACAGTTCGTAGCCGTCGACCTCCAGCGTGATCGGACCGTCTCCCAAAGCACCGAACTCGGTCTTCACCGTCACGTCGGTCAGCCTGCGCGGCGCCATCCACACCAGCGTCGGCTGCCACACCGCGTCCGGCAGTCGTTCGCGACCCAGGGCAGCGCGCAGATCGGCCTCGTGCGTGATCGCGTCCATCGCCAGCTGGAACGGGATGCGCTCCATCGCGTCGATGCGGGTGCCGGACTCGTTCCACTGCTCCAGCAGGTCGTCCGCCGGGACGTCCGCGCGTTCCGCGACGTGCCGCGCGGTCCACTCGTCCGACGGCGCGCCCTCCGTGCGGCCGCTCACCAGATCGGACGCCCCGCCGGCCAGGTGCGCGATCAGCTGATGGACGGTCCACTCAGGACAGGCGGGTACCACGCGACCGAGCTCCTCTGCGGTCAGGCCCATCGTCAGGCCGACGATGCGCTGACGTGCCTCGCGGTAGATCTCTTCGAACACCCCTAGCTCCTCCCAGCGGTTACGGTGTCGAGCATGGACGTCCTCGTCGTCGATCATCCACTCGCCAAGGCGAGACTCACAACCATGCGCGACGCGCGCACGGACAACGCCGCTTTCCGCGCCGCGCTGCAGGAACTCACCGTCATGCTGGTCTACGAGGCCATGCGCGAGGCGCCGCTGACCGAGGAGCGCACGCACACGCCGGTCGCGCGCACCACCGGCCACAAGCTCGCGAACCCGCCGCTGCTCGTGCCGGTGCTGCGGGCCGGGCTGGGCATGGCCGACCAGGCGCACAAGCTGATCCCGGACGCCCAGATGGGGTTCGTGGGGCTCGCGCGCGACGAGGAGACGTTGCAGCCGACGCCGTACATGGAGTCGCTGCCGGAGGACCTGGCCGGACGCCCGGTGTTCGTGCTCGACCCGATGCTCGCGACCGGTGGCTCGATGGCCTACACGATCCGGCTGCTGACCCAGCGCGGTGCGACCGACGTGACGGCCGTGTGCGTGCTCGCGGCGCCCGAGGGCATCAACCATCTCGAGGACTCGAAGCTGCCAGTTCGTCTCATCACGGCTTCCGTGGACGAGCGGTTGAACGACTCCGGCTTCATCGTGCCTGGTCTGGGCGACGCCGGTGACCGTCTGTACGGAGCGGTTTAGGACATACCTCCGATCGGACGTAGCAGTGGTCTAGACCTCAGAGCTAACGTGCTCTGGACCACAACGCCGCTGCCGCCATCGTTTGAGGAGACAAATGTCCAGACGGAGATGGGGTGCCGCCGCGCTCGCGGTCGGCGCCCTGTCCGCGTCGCTGGCCGTCGTGCCGGCGAACGCAGATGTCGAGACCAACGGGCACCACGGTTATTCGAAGACCCGCACCGTCGGGTACTTCATCCAGTGGGGCGTCTACGGCCGGAACTTCCGGGTCAAGAACCTCGTCGACAGCGGGGCCGCCGCACGGCTCACGCACCTCAACTACGCCTTCGGGTTCCTCGACGAGTCGGGCAAGTGCGTCAGCGCCGATCCGTGGGCCGACTGGCAGATGCCCTACACCGCTGAGCAGTCCGTCAACGGCAAGGCCGACGAACCGGGCCAGCTCGCGGGCAACCTGAATCAGCTCAAGCAGCTCAAGGCCCAATATCCCAAGCTGAGGATCAACATCTCGCTGGGCGGCTGGACGGGCTCGCGCTACTTCTCCAACGCCGCGCTGGACGACGCCTCGCGCGCCGCGCACGTCAAGTCGTGCACCGACATGTGGATCAAGGGCAACCTGCCCGGTCTGCCCGAGGGTGCCGCGAAGGGCATCTTCGACGGCGTCGACATCGACTGGGAATGGCCTGCCAGCAACGGCAACATGGAGCCGCCCAACGTCGTGCGTCCCGAGGACAAGCAGAACTTCACCAAGCTGCTCGCCGAGTACCGCAAGCAGATGGGCTGGAACCGCGACCTGACCGCGTTCCTCCCGGCCGACCCGGTGCAGGTCGACCGCGGCTTCGAAGCGTCGAAGGTGTTCTGCTACCTCACTTTCGGCACGCTTCAGGGCTACGACTACCACGGCGCGTGGGACGCCCCGGCGAACCAGCAGTCCGCGCTGCGGGTGCCCAAGGGCGACCCGTCGGAGTTCGAGTTCAGCTCCGAGGTGACGGTCAACGCGTGGCTGCGGCGCGGTGCTCCGCGGTCGAAGGCGGTGCTCGGCGTTCCGTTCTACGGACGCGGCTGGACCGGCGTGGCACCCGGCGCGCGCAACGGCCTGTTCGGCACGGGCACGCCCGCGCCGGCCACGTACGAGGCGGGCTACGAGGACTTCCACGCTCTCAAGCCGAAGCTGGCCGACCCGAAGTACAAGATCTACCGCGATGAGCGCGCCGGCTTCGCGTGGATCTACGACGGCACGACGTGGTGGACCTACGACGACGCGACCGAGATGAAGCGCAAGGCTCACTTCATCAACGACCGCCGTTTGGGCGGCGCGATGATCTGGTCGCTCGACGGTGACACCGCGGACGCCGAGTTGATCAAGGCTCTGGACGGTGCCCTGAAGTAGGGCACTGCCCAGTAGACGGACTGTCCGGACCGGACAGTTCAGCGGGTCCGGGGAGGTTTCGCGGCGGCCGCCTCCCCGGATTCCGTCAGTTTCGCTGGATGAGCCAGCCTCTGCCGTGCGCGCGCAACGCCAGCTCGTAGGTGGCGGCGGCGTCGATGCCCGGCGGCAGGTTTCCGCCCAGCTCCAGGCTCACCAGGCCGTGCGCGATGCCCCACATCGACATCGCGATCTGCTCGGGGTCCTCGTTCAGGAAGACCTTCCGCTCGATCGCCCGCCGCACCGTGTTGATCACCGGTGCGAACGTCCTGCCCGCCGCGCGGCTCATCGCCTTGGTCGGCTCGACGACCTTCGAGTAGAGCACCGAGTAGAACTGCGGGTCCGCGAGCGCGCTGCGCCGGTACGCCAGCCCGATCTGGACCAGGTCCTCGGCGGGGTCCTCGGTGACCGGCACCGCCGTGAGATGCGCGCCGAACCGGGCGAACGCCTCGTCGTAGAGCGCCTCGAGCAACGCCGGTTTTCCGCCGAAGAGGGAATAGACCGCGGTCGTCGAGGTGTTGACGTCGGTGGCGATCTTGCGCAGGCTCACCGCGTCGGGTCCCTCGCTGCTGAGCAGCTCGCCGGCCCGCTCGAGCAGACGCCGTCGCAGAGCGTCGTCGTGGGTCTTGGGCCGGGGCATCACGCAATCCTAACGGCCGCTGGTCTGAGTGGTATCAGATTGGTACCGTCCCTGCATGGCGATGACCTTGCGGTTGACCGACGAGGAGAACCACCGGCTCGCTGAACTGGCGCAGGCCGAGGGCCGCTCCAAGCAGGAGGTCGTGCGTCTCGCGATCGCGGACCGCTACCAGCGCATGCAGCAGGAAGAAAAGCTCGGCGAGGTCCTAGGGCGAGTCCTGCCGAAGTACCGAGGTCTTTTGGATAGGCTCGGATCTTCCTGAAACTGTCAGACCTCTGTGATCAACTGGGTGCCGTGATCTCCTACCTCGACGCCGGGGACCTCTTAGTGCTGGCCACGGCCGTGACCGGCGGCGATCTCGTCGTCCGGGACATCGGCCTGCTGGACACGGCGGCCTACCGTCCCCGCGCCACCGTGCTCGGCGTGGAGGCTTACGACACGCTGTGGTTGAAGTCCTCCGCCTTGCTCGACTCGATCGTGCGAACCCGCCCCCTGGTCGAGGGAAACTGGCGGCTCGGCTGGGTCTCGGCCGTCACGATGTGCGACATCAACGGCTACTGGATCGACGCGGACGAGGACGACGCGCTCGACCTCGTGCGAGCCCTGGGCCGCGACAAGATCGACGTCCCGGAGATGGCCGGCCATCTCGAAGCGTGGGGACTCCCGAAGGATTCCGCTTGACCTAGAGTGCACTCCAGGTCTTAGCGTCGAACTCGTGAGTTACTCGATAGCCCAAGCCGCGCAGCGCAGTGGGTTGTCCATCGACACCTTGCGCTACTACGAACGAATCGGGCTCGTCGACCCGCCCGCGCGAGATTCGGGTGGGCGTCGCAGCTACTCCGAGGAAGACCTGGGTTGGCTGGCCTTCGTGACGCGCCTGCGCACGACCGGCATGCCGATCCGCATGATGCGCGAGTTCGCGCAGCTCAGGCACCGCGGCGACCTGACGGCAGGTCGCCGCAAGCAGATCCTCGTCGAGCACCGCAGCGATGTCCGCGCTCGCATCGCGGAGCTGCAGACCTGTCTGGAAGTGCTCGACTACAAGATCGACCACTACGCGGTGGTCGAGCGGGACTTGGAGGCGACGGCGTGAGCCGTTTGTTGGGATCGTTGGAGGTCGGGCCGCAGGGCCTCGGCTGCATGGGAATGTCGGAGTTCTACGGCGTCGGCGACGAGTCGGAGTCGATCTCGGTGATCCACCGGGCTCTCGAGCTCGGCGTCACGCTGCTCGACACGGCCGACATGTACGGGCCGTACGTGAACGAGGAACTGGTGGGCCGCGCGATCGCGGGCCGTCGCTCGTCCGTCGTGCTGGCCACGAAGTTCGGCATCGTGCGCGAGGAGGGCGGTTCCCGCTCGATTCGCGGCGATCGCGACTACGTGCGGTCGTCGGTCGAGGGCTCGCTCAAGCGGCTCGGGACCGATGTGATCGACCTGTACTACCTGCACCGGGTGCCGGCTGACACGCCGATCGAGGAGACCGTCGGCGCGATGGCCGAGCTGGTCACCGAGGGCAAGGTGCGGTTCCTCGGCCTGTCCGAGGCCGGTGCCGCCACGCTGCGCCGGGCTCACGCGGTGCACCCGATCACGGCTCTGCAGAGCGAGTGGTCGCTGTGGTCGCGGGACATCGAGGCCGAGATCGTTCCGACGGCGCGCGAGCTGGGGATCGGGCTCGTGCCCTACTCGCCGCTCGGCCGTGGCGTGCTCACGGGCCGGTTCACGTCCGCCGCCGACTTCGGTGCGGGCGACTTCCGGGGCGTGGCTCAGCCGCGATTCTCGGGGTCGAACCTCGACACGAACCTGAAGATGGTCGAGGAGCTGCGCGCGCTGGCTGCTGATCGCGGCGTGACCGCTGGTCAGCTGGCCTTGGCGTGGGTGCAGCACCGCGGCGACGACGTCGTGCCGATTCCGGGTACCAAGCGGATCAAGTACCTGGAGGAGAACGTGGCGGCGGCTTCGCTGGAGCTGTCCGCTCACGATCTGGCCGCGATCGAGGCCGCCGTGCCCGCCTCGGCCGTCGCCGGAGATCGCTACCCGGACATGAGCTCCGTGGGTCGATAGAACATACGTTCGAAGATATCCCCAGGGTTGTCCACAGGTTGGGGACAAGAAGCTGTGGACAACCCTGGTTTCATGTGGACAACTGGGCCGCGACGGTGGCGCCGAGCTCCCAGCACGCCTCCAGGTCGGCCTTCTTCGGCTCACCCGTGACGACCACGTGCTGCGCCACCTTCTCCCAGGCCAAGCCGGTCGTGGCCGTCTCCACGCTGCGCACCGCACCCGTCGTGTCGTTGTTGCCGTGCACGTACAGCCCGAACGGCCGGCCCTGTGTGGAGTCCAGGCACGGGTAGTAGACGGTGTCGAAGAAGTGCTTCAACGCGCCGCTCATGTAGCCGAGGTTGGCGGGCGTGCCCAACAGGTAGCCGTCGGCCTCCAGGACATCCACAGCGGTTGTGGACAACGCGGCTCGGCGCACCACCTCGACGCCCTCGATCTCGGGTGTCGTCGCACCGGCGACGACGGCCTCGAACATGGCCTGCAGCGCGGGCGACGGCGTGTGGTGGACGATCAACAACCGCGCCATCAGTAGTCCATCTCGTAGTCGCCGGTCTTCGGCGGTGTGACCTTCACGCCGAGCGCGACCAGATGTGCGGTGGTGACCGACTCGACGGTGGAGTCCACCATGCCGAGCACCTCCTCGACGATGTCGAGGTGCGCCTTGCGCGACATCTCGTTCAACGCGGAGATCTCGTCCACCTTGGCGAGCACGCCGCTGCCCTCCAGCTTGCGGATGATCAAGCCGGCCTCGCCGAAGTTGCTCATCGGACCGGTGATGGCCGAGTTCGACGCGACCGTGGCGTTCAGCATCATCTTCATCGCCATGTTGGAGGCGAGGTCGACGCCGAAAGCCTTCAGCAGGCCGTCGCACAGTTGGACCTGATACTTCTTCATGTCGTCGCTGAACGCGCCGTAGAACATGTTGAGGCCGCGCCTGCTGGCCGGGTGTGCGTCGAGCACGGCCTGTGCGAGATCACGCCGCGTGTACTCCATGAGCGGCAACATAGATGACCATGACCCGCGCCTCCTACGACATTGTTGCCGCGAGCTACGCCCAGCTCATCCCGGACGCGCACGACGGCCGCCCGCTCGACGCCGCGATCATGCGGGCCTTCGCCGAGCTCACCGAAGGCCCGGTCGGCGACCTGGGCTGCGGTGCCGGCCGCATCACCCAGCACCTGCACGAGCTCGGCCTGGACGCGTTCGGCATCGACCTGTCCGACGGCATGCTCGACCAGGCGAGAAAGCTGTACCCGCACCTCACGTTCACCCAGGGCGACATCACGAAGCTGGACCTGGAGGACGACAGCCTCGGCGGCGCGGTCGTCTGGTACTCGACGGTCCACATGCCCGCGCAAGACGTGCCCTGGCAGGAGTTCCACCGCGTCGTGAAACCTGGCGGGTACCTGTTGCACGCCTTCAAGCTGGGCGATCTGAAGAAACCCCTGACCCACGCGTACGGCCACGACGTGGACCTTCACGTGTACTGGCACGACATCGACGAGACCGTGAGCAACGCGACCGCGGCCGGGTTCAACGAAGTGGCACGGCTGCAACGTCAGAAGGGTGTGGACGAAGGGGGACCGCAGGCGTTCTTGTTGCTCCGCAAACGGAACCCCGCGGCCTGACAGACGTCCTAGTGGGTGTACACAGGAGGGACCATGAAGACCACTGCCCTTATGACCACCAGTCCTCGCCAGCGTCGCATCACCTGGGGTTTCGGCCTTGCGATCGCCATCGGGATGATCGGCATCGGGCCCCTCTTCGCGTCGGTGTGGCCGGGGTTCGACCACAGCCCGTGGGACGTCAACACGATGTTGCTCGGACTCGGCGTGGGGCTCTGCACGATCGCGTACATCTTCGGTCGGATCGCCGTCGCGGCGGTCACCGAGGGGCGTCGCAACGCGATCGCCCCGCCGACCAGAAGGGCCTACTTCGTGGCCGGCGGGGGCTTCGCGCTCGCCGTGCTGTGCCTGATGATCGCGCTGGCTAGCTGACCAGCTCCGTCACCCGTTCACGCAACTCGGCCAACCGAGCCTTACCAGCGGCACGGGCGGACTCCAGTCCGTCCGTGACCGGCTCGACGACCTCGAGGTACGCCTTGAGCTTCGGCTCGGTGCCGGACGGCCGCACGATCACGCGCACGCCGTCCGCCGTCCAGCGCAGGACGTCCGCGCCGGGCAGCAGGTCTTCCGAGGCGAAGTCAGCGGGTGGGGTGGCGCGCAACCGCGCCATGGTCGCGCCGATCAGCGACAGATCGGTGTACCGCAAGGAGATCTGGTCGGTCAGGTGCAGGCCGTGGTCCAGCGCGAGCTGGTCCAGCGCGTCCAGCAACGTGCGGCCCGACGCCTTCAGGCCCGCTGCCAGATCCGCGGCCACGACGGCGGCCGAGATGCCGTCCTTGTCCGCCACGTGAGCGGGATCGACGCAGTTGCCGAGTGCTTCCTCGTAGGCGAACACCAGGCCCTCACCGGCCCGCGCCAGCCACTTGAAGCCGGTCAGCGTCTCCGCGTACCGGGCACCGTGCGCCGCCGCGATCGACTTCAACAGCGATGACGACACGATCGTCGTTGCCACCAACGGATCCGCGGACTCGGTGGTCGACAGCACGAGCGACCCGAGCAGCACGCCCGTCTCGTCGCCGCGCAACATCCGCCACGTCTCACCGTCCCGCACGCCCAGAGCACACCGGTCGGCGTCCGGGTCCAGAGCGATCGCCAGGTCCGCGTTCACCGACGCCGCAAGGGAAAGCAGCTCGTCGGACGCGCCGGGCTCCTCCGGGTTCGGGAACACCACGGTCGGGAAGTCCGGGTCCGGCACCGCCTGCGACCGCACCACGTGCACGTCGGTGAAACCGGCGCGCCGCAACGCTTCCACGGCGAACGCGCCACCGACGCCGTGCATCGGCGTCAACGCGATCTTCAGCGTCCTGGCCTGTCCGGACGGCAGCGACGCCACCCGTTCCAGGTAGGCGTCGATCTCGGCATCGGACACCGTCGAGTACGACGACGCACGAGGCACCGACACAGCGGCCGGAACAGCCTCGATCGCCTTCTCGATCTCCCCGTCCGACGGCGGCACGATCTGCGACCCGCCGGACAGGTACAGCTTGTACCCGTTGTCCGCGGGCGGGTTGTGCGACGCGGTGATCTGGATCCCCGCCACCGCACCGTGGTTGCGCACCAGGAAGGCCAGCACCGGCGTCGGCAACGGCCCTGGCAGCACGCGCACGTCGAAGCCCGCGGCCGCCATCACCTCGGCGGCGGCGGTGGCGAACTCCTCCGACCCGTGCCGGGCGTCGCGCCCGACGAACACCAGCCCGGAGGTCCCGAGCCACGACGCCAGACCGGCCGTCGTGCGGACCACCGTGGCCACGTTCATGCCGTTGGTGCCCGCCCGGACAGGCCCGCGCAGCCCGGCGGTGCCGAACGTCAGCGGCCCGGCCATGCGGTCTTGGAGATCCTCCAACGCGGCGGCGTCTCCGCCCATGGCCCGCGCCAGCACGCCCTGCAGCTCCTCGCGGTCAGCCGCGGAGGGGTCGTCAGCGATCCACCGGAACGTCGCGTCACGCAGTGCCGGCGTCAGGCTCATGCGCGGTCCACCAACTCACGCAGGAGCGTGCCCATGCGCTGAGCGGCGGCGGCACCGGCGTCCAGCACCTCCTGGTGGTTCAGCGGCTCACCGGTGATGCCCGCCGCGAGGTTCGTGACCAGCGACAGACCGAACACCTCGACACCTTCGGCGCGCGCGGCGATGGCCTCGTGCACGGTCGACATGCCGACCAGGTCCGCGCCCAGCGTGCGCAGCATCCGTATCTCGGCGGGCGTCTCGAAGTGCGGGCCCGGCAGACCTGCGTACACACCCTCTTCCAGCGACGAGTCGATCTCCTGCGCCAACTTGCGCAGCCGCGGCGAGTACAGGTCCGTCAGGTCCACGAACCGGGCGCCGACCAGCGGCGACAGCGAGGTCAGGTTGAGGTGGTCGGAGATCAGCACGGGCTGCCCGACCGACATGCCCTGGCGCAGGCCACCGGCCGCGTTGGTCAGGATGATCGTCGACACGCCGGCGGCAGCGGCCGTGCGCACGCCGTGGACGACCTTCTGCACGCCCTTGCCCTCGTAGCCGTGGGTGCGACCGAGGACGACGAGGACCTTCTTGCCGCCCACCTCGACGGAACGGATGGTGCCGCCGTGGCCGAGCGCGGTCGGCGCCTCGAAGCCCTCGAGCTCACCCACGGGGATTTCGGTGATCGCGTCGCCGATCACGTCGGCTGCGGGCCGCCAGCCGGAGCCGAGCACGATCGCGATGTCGTGCTTCGCCACGCCGGTGCGGCTCTGGATCTCTTCCGCGGCCTTGCCGGCCAGCTCTTCTGGAGTCACCGCGAGAGCTTAAACCGGGGCGAACGTCGAGGCGATCGCGTCGAACAGCCGCACCCGCGCCTCGTCCTGCTGTTCGGTCGGGACGATGACCTCGACCACCCACAGGTCGTTGCCGTACGGCAGCACGCGGGAGAAGTGCGACCGGCCCAGCGCTTCGGTCCCGTCACCCTCCACCGTCTTGTAGATGAACTGGATGCCGTCCTCGCTGCGCGGCCCGGGGAGGTTCGGTGTCAGCACCATGTCGCCGCCGAAGAAGCGGCTTGGCCACCGCGCCCGCACGCTGGACGTGTACGCGCTGATGGTCCGCTTCGGGTAGAAGTCGGGGAACCGCTGCACCGCGACCTCGTACGCACCTGTGTCGGACAGGAAGTGCACCACCGCCGACGCGGGCATCAGCTTGTCCGCAGCGCGCTGTTCGGCGTAGGTCGTCCAGCTCGCCTCGACGTTCAGCGTGAACTTCCCGCCCTGGTCACCGATCGCCGTCACGGCCGACGCGGTGCGCGGCTCGAGCTTCGCGGACGTGGGCAGGGTCGGCAGCGTCTGCAACGTCTGCTGGGTCGGCGGCAGCAACGGCGCCCCCGCCGCGAGCCGCGTCAGCGCGAACCCGCCACCCGAGCCCGCCGCGAACAACACCAGTGCCGCGACCAGCATGAACGTCGTGGCCACCCGTCCGCGCGGACGTCTGGACGTGATCGGCTTGGTGACCATGAACGGCAACGGGCCGGGGTCGTCGGCCAGCGGCGCGTCCGGTTCGATCTTCGGCTTCGGCCGCACGATCACCGGCAGCGGCACGGTCTCGCGCACCTCGAACGCGTCGGTGCCCGGTTCTGGCAGCAGCGGGTAGACCTGCTTGCGCACGTCGACCAGCGACATCCGCTCGCCCGGCTCCTTCTGCATCAGCCCGCTGATCACCTGCGAGAGCCGCCCGGCACCCGCGGGCACCGGCACGTCGCCGTGGATCACCGCGTTGATCGTCTGCATGACGTTCTTGCCCACGTACGGCGGCTCGCCGGCCATCGCGGCCCACATCGTCGCGCCCAGCGACCACCGGTCGGCGGCCTCGGAGACGTCACCGCCCTGAGCGACCTCGGGCGCGATGTAGGCGGGCGTGCCGAGCGTGATGCCGCGCGCGGTCATGGTGGCCTCGGCGACGTTGCGCGCGATGCCGAAGTCCGTGAGCTTCACGCGCCCGTCGTCGGCGATCAGCACGTTGCCCGGCTTCACGTCGCGGTGCGTGATGCCCGCCCGGTGCGCCGACGCCAGCGCCGCCGCGATCGCGTCCAGCACCGCCGCACCCTGCTTCTCGGTGAGGCAGCCCTGCTCCTGCAGCACCTCGCCGAGACTGCGCGACGGCACCAGTTCCATCACCACGTACGGGTCGCCGTCGTGCTGGACGACGTCGTAGAGCGTTACGAGGTTCGGGTGAGAGAGCGCGGCGACGGCCCGCGCCTCGCGCATGGTCCGTTCTCGCAGCTCGTCGGCGGCGATGTCCGGCATGCCGGGCGGCCGCAGGATCCCCTTGACCGCGACCTGCCGGCGCAGCACCTCGTCGTGAGCAGCCCAAACTGTGCCCATCGACCCTTGACCCAGCAGGTGCAGCAGCCGGTACCTAGCCGCGATCAAGCGCTCCTGGTCACCGTTCTCCACACCGTCATTCTTCCTGACACACTGACTGCATCGTTAACGGCGGTGAACCTCACATAGCCGTGTCGGTACTGGTCGGTAACACTGCAACGCATGATGGAGTTGGCCTTGCCCGCCGAATTCCGCCCGAACGAGTTCCCCTCGGCGTCGAGGGAACAGTGGCGAGAGCTGGTCGACGCCGTCCTTCGCAAGACCGGAGCGAGCTACGACTCGCTGGTCACGAAGACCTACGACGGCTTCGAGCTCCAGCCGCTGTACACGGTGGACGACGCGCTGCCTCCGTACGCGCTGGCGCCCGTGAAGCAGGGCTGGGACGTCCGCCAGCGCCACGCCGTGCCCGATCCGGTCGCGTTGATGAACGACCTCGAGGGCGGCGTCACCTCGCTGTGGCTCGCGCTGCCGGCTTCCTCTCTCGAACGCGTGCTCGACGGCGTCTACCTCGACCTCGCGCAGATCGTGCTGGACGGCGACGTCGAGGCTGCCCGAGCGATGCTGCGGATCTACGACCAGGCGCCGGTGCTCGCTTCCGAGGTGCGCGGCAACCTCGGGTTGGTGCCTTTCGGTCCTGCTCTCGACGTCATCAAGCAGGCTCGCGAGCAGTTCCCGTCGCTGCGGACCGTGGTGGTGGACGCGCTGCCGTTCCACGACGCGGGCGGCTCGGACTCCGAGGAGCTGGGCGCCTCGCTGGCCCTGGCGGTGTCGTACCTGCGGGCTCTGACCGACGCGGGCCTGCCGGTTTCGGATGCTTTCGCGCAGCTTGAATTCCGCTACGCCGCGACCGCCGACCAGTTCATGACCATCGCCAAGCTCCGCGCCGCCCGCCGCCTGTGGGCTCGCGTCGCAGAGGTGTCCGGCGTGGACGTTCCGCAGGTGCAGCACGCGGTGACGTCGTCGGCGATGATGACCCGCCGCGACCCGTGGGTGAACATGCTGCGCACCACGATCGCGACGCTGGCCGCCGGTCTCGGTGGCGCCGACGCGGTGACGGTGCAGCCGTTCGACGCCGCCATCGGGCTGCCGGACGAGTTCGCCCGGCGGGTCGCGCGCAACACGCAGAACCTGCTGCTGGAGGAGTCGCACCTCGGTGAGGTGATCGACCCCGCCGCCGGGTCCTGGTACGTGGAATCGCTGACGGACGAGCTGGCTGTTGCCGCTTGGGCCTGGTTCCAGGAGATCGAACGGGCGGGCGGTCTGCCTGCCGCTGGGCAGCTGGTCGCGTCCCGGATCGCGTCGACTTGGGCGGCGAGGTCGGCCCGGCTCGCTGACCGGAGTGACCCGATCACGGGTGTTAGCGAGTTTCCGAACCTGAACGAGAAGCCGGTCGTCCGCGAGCCCGCGCCTGTCCGCGAGACTGCTCCTGCCCGCGAGACCGCCGCCGACGCCTCCTCCGGAATCGATTCCGATTCGCAGGCCCCCTGGGGGGACGCACCCCCCATCCCAAGTTTCTCAGGCGGGTCTGACAATTTCGGGCTGCCGAGGGTTCGTTATGCACAGGCCTTCGAGGAGCTGCGCGACCTCGCCGACGCCCAGCCCGAACGCCCGCAGGTCTTCCTGGCCACCCTCGGCCCGGTGTCCGCGCACACCGCCCGAGCCACCTTCGCCGCGAACCTCTTCAACGCCGGCGGCTTCGCCACCCCGAACGCGGGCCCGACGAAGACCCCCGAAGACGTCGCGGAGAAGTTCAAGCAGTCCGGAGCCAAGTTCGCGGTCGTCTGCGGCAGCGACACCAGCTACGCCGACCAGGCCGTCGTCACCGTCGAAGCCCTGCGCAAAGCAGGCGCCGAGCGGGTACTCCTCGCAGGCAAGAAGAGCGAGGCCGAAGTCGACGGTTACGTCTACATGGGCTGCCCGGCGCTGGAAATTCTGAACAACACCTTCGAGTTCATGGGAGTGGAGCGATGATCCCCAACTTCGCGGACATCGACCTCGGCCCCCTCCCGTCGGCGAAGTACGAGACCGACCTGCCGGTGTGGGAGACGCCGGAGGGCATCGCGGTCAAGCCGGTCTACGGACCGTCCGATGTGGACGGACTGGACTTCCTCGAGACGTACCCTGGCGTCGCGCCGTTTCTGCGCGGCCCGTACCCCACGATGTACGTCAACCAGCCGTGGACCGTCAGGCAGTACGCGGGCTTCTCGACGGCCGAGGAGTCGAACGCCTTCTACCGCCGCAACCTCGCGGCGGGCCAGAAGGGCCTGTCAGTCGCCTTCGACCTGGCGACGCACCGCGGTTACGACTCGGACCACCCGCGCGTCGCCGGTGACGTCGGCATGGCGGGCGTGGCGATCGACTCGATCTACGACATGCGCACGCTGTTCGACGGCATCCCGCTGGACAAGATGTCCGTGTCGATGACGATGAACGGCGCGGTGCTGCCGATCCTGGCCCTGTTCGTGGTCGCGGCGGAGGAGCAGGGGGTGAAGCCGGAGCAGCTCATGGGGACCATCCAGAACGACATCCTCAAGGAGTTCATGGTCCGCAACACCTACATCTACCCGCCGCAGCCGTCGATGCGGATCATCTCCGACATCTTCAGCTTCACGAGCTCCCACATGCCGAAGTTCAACTCCATCTCGATCTCCGGCTACCACATGCAGGAGGCGGGAGCGACCGCCGACCTGGAGCTGGCCTACACGCTGGCGGACGGCGTCGAGTACATCCGCGCCGGCAAGGCCGCGGGCCTGGACGTGGACGCGTTCGCGCCGCGGCTCAGCTTCTTCTGGGCGGTCGGCATGAACTTCTTCATGGAGATCGCCAAGATGCGGGCCGCGCGCCTGCTCTGGGCGAAGCTCGTGCAGACCTTCGAGCCCAAGAGCCAGAAATCTCTCAGCCTCCGCACCCATTGCCAGACGAGCGGCTGGTCCCTGACCGCGCAGGACGTGTTCAACAACGTCGCGCGCACGTGCGTCGAGGCGATGGCGGCGACGCAGGGTCACACGCAGTCGTTGCACACCAACGCACTCGACGAGGCGCTGGCGCTGCCGACCGACTTCTCGGCCCGCATCGCGCGCAACACGCAGCTGCTGCTCCAGCAGGAGTCCGGCACCACGCGCGTGATCGACCCGTGGGGTGGCAGCGCGTACGTCGAGCGCCTCACCAACGAGCTCGCTAAGAAGGCGTGGGAGCACATCACCGAGGTCGAGAAGGCCGGCGGCATGGCCCGTGCGATCGACGAGGGCATTCCCAAGCTGCGCATCGAAGAGGCCGCGGCACGGACGCAGGCGCGCATCGACTCCGGCCGTCAGCCCGTCATCGGCGTCAACAAGTACCTGGTGACCAACGACGAGAAGATCGACGTCCTCAAGGTCGACAACGCGGGCGTGCGCGCCCAGCAGCTCGAAAAGCTGCGCAGGCTCAGGGAAGAGCGCGACCAGTCCGCTGTGGACAGTGCGCTCGAGCAGCTCACGAACGCCGCGACGGGTCACGGTAACCTGCTGGAGCTGGCGATCAACGCGGCCCGCGCGAAAGCGACGGTCGGGGAGATCTCCGAGTCGCTCGGCAAGGTGTGGGGGCGGCACAGCGCGCAGATCCGCACCATCACCGGGGTCTACCGGCAGGAGGTCGGCCAAGTGTCCAACGTGGACGCCTGCCGCGAGGTCGTCGAGGCGTTCGCGGAAGAAGAAGGACGCAGGCCGCGCATCCTGGTCGCCAAGATGGGGCAGGACGGGCACGACCGCGGCCAGAAGGTGATCGCGACGGCGTTCGCGGACCTCGGCTTCGACGTCGATGTCGGCCCGCTGTTCCAGACGCCGGAAGAGGTCGCGCGTCAGGCCGTCGAGGCCGACGTGCACATCGTCGGCGTGTCCTCGCTGGCAGCGGGCCACCTCACGCTCGTGCCGGCCCTCAAGGAAGAACTGACCAAGCTCGACCGCGCGGACATCATGATCGTCGTCGGTGGTGTGATCCCGCCGCAGGACTTCGACGAGCTGTACGCGGCGGGTGCGTCGGCGATCTTCCCGCCCGGCACGGTGATCGCGGACGCGGCCAAGGATTTGCTGGTGAAACTCGCGGACCAGCTCGGCCACCATGGTTAGTGCGATGACCACTGGCCTTCACCGGGTTCTTTTGGCGCCCAGCAGGGTCCCTCGCGGTGCCTCCCCCGCGCCCCCATATGCCCGATATGAGGGCGCGCAACGGCACGGTCTTGGCCCATTCGAACGGGGCGTACACCGAGTACGAACCGTC